>DAOPUP010000144.1:0-6307 GCA_035350655.1 Acidovorax sp.
CCGGCGTGATCTCGGGCATGGTGGTGGGCACCTTCCTGGCCGTGTTTTTCGTGCCAATCTTCTTCGTGATCGTGCGCAGCCTGTTCAAGGGCAGTGCGCGCCAGCGTCAATTTGATGCCCAGCATTCGCACCAGGCGGACACAGGAAACACCCATGCTTGATATTTTTACGCCCCGCCGGGCTGCCGGCATTCGCACGGCCCGCCTGCCCGCTGCCACGGCACTTGCCGCCGTGGCGCTGCTGGCCGGTTGCTCCATGATTCCCGCCTATGAGCGCCCGCAGGCCCCTGTGGCGGCGCAGTGGCCCGCTGTGGGCGCTGCCCCAGGCACCACCGCCACCACGGCTGCGGCTGATCTGCCCTGGCAGGACTTTGTGGGCGATGCGCGCCTGCGCGAGCTGGTGGAGATGGCGCTGCAAAACAACCGCGACCTGCGCTTGGCGGTGCTATCCATCGAGCAGGCCCGCGCGCAGTACCAGATTCGCCGTGCCGACCAGGTGCCCACCATCAACGCCGCCGCCACGGGCAACCGCCAGCCGGCGGCTGACGGCAGTGGCGGGATCAGCAGCGCCTACACCGCTGGTCTGGCCATGGCGTCCTGGGAGATCGACTTTTTTGGCCGTGTGGCCAGCCTGAAGGAAGCGGCCCTGGCGCAATTTCTGGCCACGCAGGAGGCGCGCAGCGCGGTGCAGACCAGTCTGATTGCATCGGTGGTCAGCACCTGGCTGAGCCTGCAGACCAACGAAGAACTGCTGAGCCTGACGCAGCGCACCATGGTCACCCGGGACGACTCGCTGCGGCTCAATCGTTTGCGCTTTGACCAGGGCGTGACCTCTGCCCTGGACCTGCGCCAGGCCGAATCCCTGACGGCGGCTGCGCGGTCCACCCTGGCCCAGCAGCAACGCCTGCGCGCGCTCGATGTGAACGCGCTCACGCTGCTGGTGGGGCAACCCGTGCCCGAGCGGTTGCTGCCCAATGTGCAGGCCGATGGCGGCGCAGTGGCGCTGCGTCATGTGCCCGAAGGCATGCCATCCGACCTGCTGGAGCGCCGCCCGGACATCCGCCAGGCCGAGCAGCAGCTGATTGCGGCCAACGCCAACATCGGTGCGGCGCGGGCGGCGTTTTTTCCGCGCATTGCCCTGACGGCCAGCGCTGGCACCGCCAGCAATGCGTTGTCGGGCCTGTTCAAGAGCGGTTCGTGGGGCTGGACGCTGGCGCCCCAGGCCGTGCTGCCCATATTTGATGCCGGGCGCAACCAGGCCGGGCTGGACGCTGCCCGCGCGGGGCGCGAGATTGCGCTGGCCCAGTACGACAAGGCCATCCAGGGCGCGTTCCGTGAAGTGGCCGACGCCCTGGCGGGCCGCGCCACACTGGGCGAACAGGTGCTGGCCCAGCAGGCACAAGCCACCGCCGAGGCCGATCGCTTTCGCCTGGCCGACCTGCGCTACCGCAATGGCGTGGCCAGCTACCTCGATGTGCTCGATGCCCAGCGCGCCCTGTTTGCCACGCAGCAGGCCCTGGCGCAGTCGCAGCTGGCCCAGCGGCAAAACCAGGTGGCACTGTACAAGGCGCTCGGAGGCGGCTGGCGCGATGCGGCCGCCAGCGCAGCGCCTGCGGCGGTGACGCAACACTGAAGACCGGCCGCCTGCCCCGCGCCTTTGCGCCGGTGCGGCCCGGGCCGGTCAGGCCACCAGGCTGGCGTCCATGGCGCAGTGGATGGCGGCCACCGGCGCGGGCCGGCGCGACGGTGCCTCGTGCACAACGATGCCGGTGGCAGCAGACTTGGCGTGGTGCTTGGCGACCGCGGCCAGGTTGGCCACATCCTCGGCATGCAGCGTGGCTCCGGGGGCCACGCGCACCGCGCCAATGGCCAGCGTGGTGCAGGGAAAGAACCGGCGCACGCCATGCCGGTCATCCGCGTAGATTCCGCCGGCCTGCGTTGCTTCGGCGTCAAACAGGGTAAGCGCCTCGCGCGCAAACGCGTTCACGATGCTCTGGCAGCGCTGCATCCAGTGGCTGCTTTGGAACAACAACATGAAATCATCGCCCCCGACATGGCCGACAAAATCGCGCTGGGGATCGCAATGCGTGGTGGCAATGCGCGCCAGCATGCGGATCATCTGGTCTCCGCGCCAATAGCCATAGTGGTCGTTGAAGGGCTTGAAGTTGTTCAGATCGGCGTAGCAGGCCACGAACTCGGTGCCGCTTTCCAGCAGGCGCTGCATGTGCATGCTGATGGGAATGTTGCCTGGCAAAAAGGTCAGGGGGTTGGCATGGCGCGCCGCCTCGATGCGGGTCTCGGTCACGGCCCTTACCAGTTGGTCGCCTGTGCCCAGGCCGACATACCGGGCGTTGTCGGTCACGATGTAACCGTCGTTCAGGTAGCGCTGGTCCTGTGAGGTGAGGATGCCCACGAGCTGGTCCACGTCGCAGTCGAGGTCCACCACCCGGGGCGCCCGGTTGGCCAGGCCCATGCAGGGCTTTCGGCCATGCACCTCGCGGAAATACAGCGTGGCGTAGTGGTTCATGAACTGCTGGCGGTTGATCAGCGCCACCGGGCGCGTGCCTTCCAGCACGGCCAGTGCGTGCAGGTCGGTGTGCTCCTGGAACAGCGCGGCCACGCTGTCGTTGGTGGTTTCGGGCGTGGCCGTGGGGGCCTGCACCACCAGCAGGCCGCGCAAGATGCCGGGCCTTGCGGTCTGCCCCAGGTGGGGGAGCACCGCCACGCGGCGGTCATGCATGACCTCCAGCGCCGGGCCGTCGGCCATTTCGCGGTGCCCCAGCGCCGGGCGCCCCAGCAGCCAGCCCTGGCCAAAGGGAATGCCCAGGTCGCGCAGGGCCCGCAGGTCGTCGCGCGTTTCGATGCCTTCCGCGATCAGCGTGGTGCCAAACACGCTGGCGATGCCCTTGATCGCCTGGAGCATCTGCAGGTTTTCCGGGTGCGCGCTGATGTCGCGGATGAAGTATTTGTCGATCTTGACGAAGTCGGGCTTGATCTCCGACCACAGGCGCAGGCTGGAGCGGCCGTCACCAAAGTCGTCCAGCGCCAGCCGCACACCGCAGGCATGCAGCTCCTTGATGGCTTGGCGCAACGCAGGGATATCGGTCACGCGTTCATGTTCGGTGATCTCGAGCACGAGCGAGCGTGCGTTGAAACCAAAGCCGCGCATCCATCGGCCCAGCTGCTGGGCGCTGCACAGGCTGACGCCATGCACCAGGGCGTCGGCACTGATGTTGACAAACAGCCGGCCCGGTGCGCCCAGCTTGCCCCAGTTGTCCAGGGCGGTGAAGGCACACAGCAGCTCAAAGTCCTGGAGGATGCCTTCCTGGCAGGCCAGATCGAGCAGAACATCCGGGGTGTGGAAGGCGGTTTCCCGGGGGCCTCGGATCAGTGCTTCGTGGGCATAGGTTTTGCCCTCGCGCAGATCGGCAAGGGGCTGGAACAGGCAATGGAACGCGCCTTGTTGTATCAGCCGTGCCAGCGGCCCCGTGCCGTGGCGCGCTGCAGGCGAGAGCATTGCCAACAGAGCGTCCAGCCGGCTGGGCTTCAGGGTCTGCATTGCGTGGGGTCCATCTCGGAAAATGATGCCGACTGTAATGCCCCGGTGTGACAAACGCGTTACGACTGCGGTGGTGCCGTACCAAGGCGCCTGCGGCCGCGTCTGGCCGCCAAGCGGGGGCGCGGCGACAATGCCTGCCATGCACGCCCATTCTGATGTTTCGGACGCCGCCCTGCCGGACTTTCGCACCCAGCCGCGTGCGTTTTTGCAAGCACTTTTGCACACCGCCGTGCGCGCAGCCCAGCCGCTCCAGGGCATGCGGGCCTGGCTGCCCGAACCACCGCGCGGGCGTACCCTGGTGCTGGGCGCGGGGAAGGCGGGGGGCTCCATGGCCCAGGCGCTGGAGGCGCTGTGGCCTGCCGATGCGCCGCTGTCGGGGCTGGTGGTGACGCGCTACGGCCATGTGCCGCCCCGGCCGGCGGGGCTGGCGCAGCGCATCGATGTGGTCGAGGCCGCGCACCCCGTGCCCGATGCGGCCGGCATGGCGGCGGCCGAGCGCATGCTGGAGCTTACGGCGGGACTCACGGCCGACGACCTGGTGCTGTGCCTGGTGTCGGGAGGTGGCTCGTCCTTGCTGGCGCTGCCAGCCGAGGGCCTGGCGCTGGCAGACAAACAGCGCATCCATCGCGCCCTGCTCGAAAGTGGCGCCAGCATCGGCGAGATGAATTGCGTGCGCAAGCATCTCTCGCGCATCAAGGGCGGGCGCCTGGCCGCGGCCTGCGCGCCAGCGCGGGTGGTCACGCTCGCCATCAGCGATGTGCCGGGCGATGACCCATCGGTCATTGCCAGCGGACCCACGGTGCCGGATGCCACCACCTGCGCCGAGGCCCTGGAGATTTTGGCGCGCTACCGCATCGACTTGCCGCTGCCCGTGCGCCAGGCCTTGCAAGACGGCACGCTGGAGACGCCCAAGCCGGCCGATAGCGCCTTTGCCGGGCATTGCGTGCACCTGGTGGCCACCCCCTGGCAGGCGCTGGAGGCGGCGGCCGCCCGTGCCTGCGGGGCGGGGCTGGCGGCCCATATTCTGTCGGACGAGATGGAAGGCGAGTCGCGCGAGGTGGGTCGGGTGCATGCGGCGCTGGCGCGTGGCGTGGCGCTGCGTGGTCAGCCATTCAGCCGGCCCTGCGTGGTCCTGAGCGGTGGCGAAACCACGGTGACGCTGGGCCCGCGCCGCGAGGGTGCAGCCCCGGGACGCGGCGGGCGCGCGGGCGAGTTTTGCCTGGGGCTGGCGCAGGCGCTGCAGGGCATCGATGGCGTGTGGGCGCTGGCGGCCGACACCGATGGCATCGATGGCATCGAGAACAATGCGGGCGCGCTGGTCACGCCCGACACGCTGGCCCGCGCTGCCGCAGTGCAGCGGCGCGTGGCCGACCATCTGGACCGCCACGATGCCTACGGCTTCTTCGAGGCGCTGGGCGATCTGGTCATCACCGGCCCTACCCATACCAATGTGAATGATTTCAGGGTGCTCCTTGTTTTATAGTGATAGGTGATTTGTTGACAAAGGCTAGAAGCCTATTTCATTGAAATTCCAGGTGGCTGCCCCAGGGTGCCGTGGCCCGGGATCGTGAACAGGGTCTGCCGCGGATACATGGGGCGTGGAGTTCGCTTCGGCGGCCTGGAACCGGGTGCGGACGCTCCATGCAGCCCGGGCGGGGCCCCACAGGCTTTTTGATCTTGCTCAAAACGCGCAGCGCGGGCGCACGGCAAAGTAGCTCCCATGCTGCCATCCACCTTTTTCTCACTGCCTGCCCAGATTGAAGTGCTTGTCGCTGGCGAGGTGCTGCGCCGGCGCAATGAGTCCCTGACGTCGGTACTGCACCTGGAAAACGGCAGCGTGCTGCGCGGCGTTTATGAAGATGGGCGCATGCGCCACCAGCTGGGTGTGGTGGAAGGGCCTTTCTGGCTGGATGCGGCTTCCGCCTTGCTGGAAAGGCCGTTTCCGGTGGACCTGGTGGCACAGACGCGCGTGCAGGTGCGCCGTCTGCCGATCGAGGAATTCCGGCGCGGCTGCGCGTCGCTGCCTGCCGTGGCGCAAGGGATTTTGCGCGACCTGGCCACCGGGTATCGCCAGCAGTCCGAGCTGGCGGTGAGCCGTCTGGCACAGGACGCGGAAGCACGGTGTGCCCAGTGGCTGCTCAACCATGCGCAGCCCGACCACAGCGGCGCCATGAGCGTGACCCTGCACCAGAGAAAGCGCCTCATTGCCGCGCAGCTGGGCATTGCCCCGGAAACCTTCTCGCGCGTTTTGCGCCATCTGCGCGAGCATGGGCTGATCGCCGGCACCGGCAACGTGCTCAACCTCCCGCAGCCGCACGCGCTGCAGTCCGTGGCGGGCTGCTGACGGCACGGACTCACCCGCTGGCTCAGGGTTTTCCTCGGGGCCAAGCGAGGGTTCCACCCATGCGCGGAGGGTGAGGGGCTGCGTATATTGTGTGCAGCATTCTCTGGCAAAGCCCGATTCCATGTTGCCCGTTTCCCCTCATTTTGTGCCGTGCCTGCTTTGTGCAGGAAGCCCATGACGCCGCTGGCGCGCGCCCAGGCGCCCATAGATGCGCCCGGCTGGTGGTCGCACCGGTCGCTGGTGCTACGCCTGGTGCTGGTGGCCATGCTGGCCGTCGCGCTCTCGGGCGTGGCCTCGGCGTGGCTGGCTTCGCGTGCTTCACAGCGCGAGGCCATTCGCCGTCTGGTGGACCAGCAGACCGAAGAGGTCGAGGTGATGGCCCGGCTGCTGGCCAGCAAGATCGAG
>DAOPUP010000145.1:0-6281 GCA_035350655.1 Acidovorax sp.
AGCGCAATGCCAATGCCGGCCTGGTGGTAGGCATCGATCCCAGCGACTATCCGCGCGCCCCCGCAGCCTTTGAGGCCGCGTTCGGCGCCACGCATGGCGCCGAGGCCCTGGCGGCAGACCAGCAGCACCCGCTGGCGGGCATCGTGCTGCAGCGCCAGCTGGAATCGGGCGCCTATGTGCTGGGCGGCAGCAATTACAGCGCGCCCGGCCAACTGGTGGGCGATTTCATCGCAGGCCGGCCCTCCAAAGACCTGGGCAGCGTGCAGCCGTCCTACCAGCCCGGCGTGGCGCTGGGCGATCTGCACGGCGCACTGCCCGGCTATGCCATCGCCGCCCTGCGCGAAGCCCTGCCGGTGTTCGGCCGCAAGATCAAGGGCTACGACATGCCCGACGCCGTGCTCACCGGCGTGGAGACCCGCACCTCGGCACCGCTGCGCATCGACCGCGGCGACAACCTGCAAAGCCCCAACACCCCCGGCCTGTATCCGGCCGGCGAAGGGGCAGGCTATGCCGGCGGCATTCTTTCGGCGGGCGTGGACGGCATCAAGGTCGGCGAAGCCGTGGCGCGCAGCCTGCTCGGGGCTACGGCCTGACGACGGGGCCCGGCCAGGGGCTCGGACAGCGAGGGCCCACTCTGCGCCATGAAAATGACAAAAAGGCGGCCGACGATGGCACACAATCGCAGAGGGCATTGACTTGATGCCCATCAACCCACAGCCCGCACCGGAAATGCACACTGTGGGTTGTCAGGTCACAACGTAAAAGGAGTCTGCCCATGACTGCACCGCTCGCCGCCCCCCTGCCTGCCCCCCCCCTACGCCCCTGGGCCTAGTTAAACGTCTGGGGCTCTGGGCGGCTTTGGCAGCCCTGGTGGCCGTGCTGCTGCTGCCCACCCCGGCGGGCCTGCCGCTGGCCGGGCATTACATGCTGGCCATCCTGGCATTTTCCGTGATCATCTGGATGACCGAAGCGCTCGACTACTCGGTCAGCGCCGTGGTCATTGCCGCGCTCATGCTCTTTTTGCTGGCCTACGCACCGAGCGCCGCCAAGCCGGACGCAACCGCCGCCATGGGCACCGGTGCGTCGCTGGGTCTGGCACTCTCGGGTTTCGCCAACAGTGCCGTGGCCCTGGTGGCGGCGGCCTGCTTCATTGCCTCGGCCATGACGGCCACCGGGCTGGACCGGCGCATCGCGCTGACCGTGCTGTCCAAGGTAGGGGCCAAGACGCACCGCATCGTCATCGGCGCCATGATCGTGGGCTTTCTGCTGTCGTTCATCGTGCCCAGCACCACGGCCCGCGTGGCCTGCCTGATGCCCATCATGATGGGCTTTGTGCTGGCCTTCAATGTCGACCGCAAGAGCCGCTTTGCCGGCCTGCTGGTCATCACCACGGCGCAGACGGCGAGCATCTGGAACGTGGGCATCAAAACCGCCGCCGCCCAGAACATGGTGGCCATCGGCTTCATTGAAAAACAGCTGGGCGCGCAGATCACCTGGCTCGAATGGTTCGTGGCCGCAGCACCTTTTGCGGCGCTGATGACGGTAGCACTGTTCTTCATCATGACCCGCATGATGAAGCCCGAGATGAAAGAGATTGTCGGGGGCCAGGAAACCATCCGCAAGCAACTGCAAGAGCTGGGCCCCATGTCCCTGAACCAGTGGAAATTGCTGGCCATCGTGCTGGTACTGCTGGGCTTCTGGTCCACCGAAAAGGTGCTGCACAGCTTTGACACCACCTCCACCACCATCGCGGCCGTGGCATTGATGCTGTTCCCGCGCATCGGCGTGATGGACTGGAAACAGTCGCAAAAAGGTTTCCCCTGGGGCACGGTGGTGCTGTTTGCCGTGGGCATCAGCGTGGGCTCGGCCCTGCTGCAGACCAAGGCCGCCGGCTGGCTGGCACAGCTCATCGTGAGCAACCTGGGCCTGCAGATGGCTTCGGCCTTTGTCATCCTGATGCTGCTGTCGGGCTTCCTGATCGTCATCCACCTGGGCTTTGCCAGTGCCACCGCGCTCGCATCCACCATGATTCCGATCGTCATCAGCGTGCTGACCACCGTGCAGACGCCGGGCATCAACGTGGTGGGCATGACCATGATCCTGCAGTTTGTCGTCAGCTTCGGTTTCATCCTGCCGGTGAATGCGCCGCAGAACATGATTGCCTACGGCACCGACACCTTCGAGGCCCATGATTTTGTGCGCACCGGCTTCGTGATCACCATCGTGGCCACGGTGCTGCTGGTGATTTTTGCGCTGACCTACTGGCCCTGGATGGGTCTCATGGTGAAGTAAGCATCGCGCCCGTGGCCCCCGCGCTGCGGGTGGCAGGCGCACGGGCCTCGCACCTCCCGCCCAAAAGAAACCGCCGCAGGACACAAGCCCTGCGGCGGTTTCTTATTTTTGAGTGGGTAACCAAAACCCCGGCATTCAGCCCTGTTGCTGTGCGTTTTGCAAAGCGGCAATGCGCTCTTCGAGCGGTGGGTGGGTGCTGAACAGCTGGCCGATGCCACCGGCAATGCCCATGGCGGCCATGCTTTTCGGCAGTTCGGCGGGGTGCATGCCGCCCAGGCGGGCCAGGGCGTTGATCATGGGCTGGCGCCGGCCCATGAGCTGGGCGGCACCGGCATCGGCGCGGAACTCGCGCTGGCGCGAGAACCAGGCCACGATGATGGCGGCCACAAAGCCCAGCACGATATCGAGCACCACGGTGGTGACCATGTAACCGATGCCGGGGCCCGAGCGGTTTTCGTTGTTCTTGTTCAGGAAGCTGTCCACCGCGTAGCCGATCACGCGCGACAGAAACACCACAAAGGTGTTCATCACGCCCTGGATCAGCGTCATGGTGACCATGTCGCCGTTGGCAATGTGGGCCACTTCATGGCCGATCACGGCCTCGACCTCTTCGCGCGTCATGCCTTGCAGCAGGCCCGTGGACACGGCCACCAGCGCCGAGTTCTTGAACGCGCCCGTGGCAAAGGCATTGGGATCACCCTCGAAGATGCCGACCTCGGGCATGCCGATGCCGGCCTTGTCGGCGAACTTGCGCACCGTCTCGACGATCCAGCGCTCGTCGGGCGAGCCGGAGCCGTCGATCACGCGCACGCCCGAGCTCCACTTGGCCATGGGCTTGCTGATCAGCAGCGAAATGATGGCACCGCCAAAGCCCATCACCAGCGCGAAGCCCAGCAGCGCGCCCAGATTCAGGCCGTTGGCCGTGAGGTAGCGGTTGACGCCCAGCAGACTGGCAACGATGCCCAGCACCGCCACGACGGCCACGTTGGTCAGAATGAACAGAAAAATACGTTTCATGGGTTCTCCACAGAGAGGTGGGGTTATCTGGCCCGAATTGCCTGAGAGGCCAGAGCGGCACACATGGGGGTGGCTGCGCGCTCCTTCAAGCCGGTGTCACAGCGCCGCAGCTCCCATGGTGTGCTTGTTTTTGCGGGGCGCGCTGCGAAAGACGAAGGAGTCATCATAGAAGGAAAAGTTCTCGTTCCCGGGCCACCAGCCGGGTATCCCCAGCACCGGCAATGGCACGAACGGCTTGGTCACAAGGTGCTCGGGCTGGAGCTCCTGCGCCAGCCAGGCATCAAGCGATGCTACCGAATCAATAGCTGCCTGCGGCTGATACACATGCGCTGTAATGGGTTTTCTTGGATCCACCAGCTTTTCCAGCAGCGCATGGCCCATCAGCACCAGCCGGGCCTCGCGCCACAGGGGGCGCAGGTCCACAAAAAGCCGCCGCCAGTCCCGGGCCACCAGTGCCTGCCACAGCGGCGCCGGCGCGTCGAGCAAGGCGCCGTTTTCATCGAGCACCGTGAGCGCATCGCGCAAGGGCCCACGCACGGCGCCCACGCCCCGGGCGGCCAGGCCCTGGGCCTGCAGCCGGTTCATGCGCTGCTTGGCCAGCGGCAGATGCAGCCAGACCAGGCCATTGAAGAAATCGTGCAGGTTGTCGCGCGTGGGCACGCAGCCGGTGTCAAAGATGAACTGCTCATAGGCCATGCCGTCGGGCAAGGCAGCCTGCGGAACAAAGCGCAGAGGCGCGGCCTGCGCCGCTGACAGTGCACTGTGCACCGGCATGCCCATGGCGATCTGCAGCGCCAGGGGCTGCCCGGCGGCCCGCCATGGCGCCAGCCAGGCAGCATCCCAGTCAATGCGCTCTACACCAGCCGCCACGGCAGCGCTTCGCCGGCGCGCAGGGGCTTGAGCTCGGCCTCGCCAAAGGCAAAGCTATCGGGCGGCGTCCACGACTCGCGGCGCAGGGTGATGGTGCCGGTGTTGCGCGGCAGGTGGTAAAAGTCGGGGCCGTGGAAGCTCGCAAAGCCTTCGAGCCGGTCGAGCGCACCGGCATGGTCGAAGGCCTCGGCATACATCTCGATGGCGGCGTGGGCGGTGTAGCAGCCGGCGCAGCCGCTGGCATGCTCCTTGAGGTGGGCCGGGTGCGGCGCGCTGTCGGTACCAAGAAAGAATTTGCTGCTGCCGCTGGTGGCGGCCTGCACCAGCGCCACGCGGTGCGTCTCGCGCTTGAGCACCGGCAGGCAGTAGTAGTGCGGGCGTAGGCCGCCGGTGAAGATGGCGTTGCGGTTGTAGAGCAGGTGGTGCGCCGTGATCGTGGCGGCCGTGAATCGATCGGCCTCGCGCACGTAGTCGGCGGCTTCCCTGGTGGTGATGTGCTCGAAGACGATCTTGAGTTCGGGGAAGTCGCGGCGCAGCGGGATGAGCTGCTGCTCGATGAACACGGCCTCACGGTCGAACAGGTCGATGTCGCTGCTGGTCACTTCGCCGTGCACCAAGAGCAGCATGCCGGCCCTCTGCATGGCTTCGAGGGTGGGGTAAATCTTGCGCAGGTCGGTCACGCCTGCGTCGCTGTTGGTGGTGGCGCCCGCCGGGTAGAGCTTGGCGGCGACCACGCCGGCCGCCTTGGCACGCACGATTTCCTCGGGCGGCAGGTTGTCAGTGAGGTACAGCGTCATCAGCGGTTCGAAGCCCACGCCATCGGGCACGGCGGCCAGGATACGCTGCTTGTAGGCCAGTGCCTGCTCGGCCGTGGTCACGGGCGGGCGCAGGTTGGGCATGATGATGGCGCGCCCGAACTGGGCGGCGGTGTGCGGCACGACGGTGTGCAGGGGCTCGCCGTCGCGCACATGCAGGTGCCAGTCGTCGGGGCGGGTGATGGTGAGGGTGTCTGGGGCGGCAGTCATGGCCGCTATTGTCCCATCACTGCCCCGCCATCAGCGGTATCGCCCGCGCAGTCCGGCTCTGGCAAGAGCCAGGGATTTATTGAGGATCGAAACCCGCCAGATCCAGTGCTTCGCGCAGCGAATCGAGGGCATCGCGCACCAGGAAGGTCTCTGCATCGTCGCGGGAACACCCACGGATGGCCTCATGGCTGATGTTCTTGACGAAACGCGCGAGCGCCTGTGCGTTTTCGGGCGTCAGTTCAGCGGTGATGACCACGGGTTGTTTCATTTTCAATATCTCGTTCGGACCCTGCGGGCCACGCCGGGGGATTCCGACCCTGCGCATCTTACTGGCTGGAAACACCAACGGCCCCCAAAAGTGCCGCGGTGTCGCCGCGCAATGCGCTCAGTGCTGCAGGATCTTGTTAAGGAAATCCTTGGTGCGTGGCTGGCGCCCATCGGGATTGTTGAAGAACTCGTCCTTCGAGCAATCCTCCAGAATCTTGCCGCCCACATCCATGAAGATCACGCGGTTGCTGACCTTGCGGGCAAAACCCATTTCGTGGGTCACGCACATCATGGTCATGCCTTCGTTGGCCAGGCCCACCATCACGTCGAGCACTTCGCCCACCATTTCAGGGTCGAGCGCGGACGTGGGCTCGTCGAACAGCATCACGATGGGGTCCATCGACAGAGCACGTGCAATGGCCACGCGCTGCTGCTGGCCGCCCGAGAGCTGGCCGGGGAACTTGTCCTTGTGGGCCATCAGGCCCACGCGCTCGAGCATCTTGAGCCCGCGCTTCTTGGCATCATCGGCGCTGCGGCCCAGCACCTTGATCTGCGCGATGGTGAGGTTGTCGGTTACCGACAAATGGGGGAACAGCTCGAAGTGCTGAAACACCATGCCCACGCGGCTGCGCAATTTGGGCAGGTCGGTCTTGGGATCGTGGACGGCCACGCCATCCACGTAGATCTCGCCCTTCTGGAATGGCTCCAGCGCATTGATGGTCTTGATCAGCGTGGATTTGCCCGAGCCCGAAGGGCCGCACACCACCACCACCTCGCCTTTCTGGATGGTGGTGGAGCAATCGGTCAGCA
>DAOPUP010000146.1:0-6270 GCA_035350655.1 Acidovorax sp.
ACGCCACCGTGTTCAAGGAAGGCCCGGGCGGCAGCTTTCTGGTGCGGGCGGACGAGCTTCCGCTGGTGTTCCCCGTGCTGGGCGCGCAAAACCTGCCGCGTGGCGCGCGCCTGAAGGTCAAGCTCGGCGAGGTGGACGAGATCACGCTCGACCTCCACGGCACCGTGATCGAGCGCCTGGACGATCCCGACGACGCCAGCGATGACGGCCCGGTCGAGGACGCCGAAGAGGAAGAAGCCGTGGCGGGCCCCATCGCCATTGCCGTCGATGTGAACGAGGCCGACACGAGCGTCAGCACGGCCAGTGCCGATCATCCGTCCCCGTGACCTCCCCTTCTTTTCTCTCCCGTTTCAGCACGCTGCAAATCACGCTGGGCGTGTCGGTGGCGCTGCACGCAGCGCTGCTGTCGGTGCGCTTCATCGACCCTGAAGGCTTCAACCGCGTGTTCCAGGATACGCCGCTCGAAGTCATTCTGGTCAACGCCAAATCCAGCGAGCGGCCCGAGAAAGCCCAGGCCATTGCCCAGGCCCATATGGCCGGGGGCGGCGAAGCCAGCGCGGGCAGGGCCACCAGCCCCTTGCCCTCCTCGGCCCTCACGGCCGTGGGAGACGACTACGAGGAATCGCAGCGCCGGCTCGACGCCATGCAGGAACAGCAAAACCAGCTGCTGGCCCAATTGCGCAAGCAGATCGCCGCCCTGCCCGCACCCGACCCGCGCCAATCCAGCCAAAGCGGCGGCCAGACCGCCGAAGAAGAAAAGCGCCGCCAGCTCGTCAAGCTGCTGGCCGAAATCGAAAAGCGCATCAACGAAGAAAACGCGCGCCCCAAAAAACGCTACGTCAGCCCCGCCACGCGCGAAGAGGCCTACGCCCTGTATTACTCGGCCGTGCGCAGCAAGGTTGAAGACAAAGGCACCGAAAACTTTCCCGCGCGAGGCGGCAAGAAGCTGTATGGCGAGCTGACGATGATCGTCACCATCAACCACGACGGCCGCGTGCTCGACACCGAGATCGTGCAGGGCTCGGGCAACGCCACGCTGGACCGGCATGCCCAGGCCATTGCGCGCGCCTCCGGCCCCTTTGGCGCCTTCAGCCCCGACATGCGCCGGTCCTATGAACAGATCGCCCTGGTGGCCCGCTTCAAGTTCACGCGCGACCAGACCCTCGAGACCAAGGGGCTGGAAAGCCCGGCGCAGTGAGCCCCCGGCCTTGCGACCTCCCCCATCCTTTCAACCCCTGCGCCATGAGTTTTTCCGCTGATCTGTATTGCGTGATGGGCAACCCGGTGGCGCACAGCCGCTCGCCCGCGATCCACGCCCGTTTTGCCGAGCTGACGGGTGAGCACCTGGTGTACGAGCGCTGCCTGCTGCCCCTCGACGGCTTCGCCCAGGGCGTGCGCGACTTCATGGCACGCGGCGGGCGCGGCTGCAATGTCACCGTGCCCTTCAAGCTGGAGGCTGCGGCGCTTGCCACCACGCGCAGCGAGCGCGTGCAGCGGGCGGGTGCGGCCAACACCCTGGTATTGGGCCCCGAGGGCATCCACGCCGACAACACCGACGGCTTGGGGCTGGTGGCCGACATCACGCGCAATGCGGGCCTGTCGCTGGCCGGGCGCGATGTGCTGCTGGTAGGCGCTGGCGGTGCTGCGGCCGGCGTGCTGGCCCCCCTGCTGCAGGCGGGCGTGCGCCATATCACCGTGGCCAACCGCACGCTGGCCCGGGCACAGGCGCTGGTGCAGTCCCATGCCGATCTCGCAGCGCTACAAAAAGCAGAGCTAATAGCGCATACACCGCAAAGTCTGGATGCCGATTTCGACCTCATCATCAACGCCACCGCCAGCAGCCTGGCAGGAGATGCCGTTCCCGTGCCGGCCCAGGTGCTGCGCCCCGGCAGCCTGGCCTACGACATGATGTACGGCCCGGCGGCGCAGGGCTTTCTCGACTGGGCCCGGCAGCATGGTGCCGTGCCCCGCGATGGCCTGGGCATGCTGGTGGAGCAGGCGGCCGAAGCCTTTGCCCTGTGGCGCGGCGTGCGCCCGCCATCGGCCCAGGTACTCCAAGAGCTGCAGGCTGCAGTGTGAGCGGGTTGCGGCGATGAAAGCCCTGCTGCGCTGGCTGGGCCTGGTGGTGCTGGCCCTGGTGGCCCTGCAGCTGTTTTTTGTGGCGCGCATCGCGTCGATGGCCTGGGTTGCCCCCGAATCCACCAGCTTCCAGCGCTCCGAAATCTGGGTGCAGCTGAGCAGCCGCGAACCGCTGCACTGGCGCCAGCAGTGGATGCCCTACAGCCAGATTTCCGACCATCTCAAGCGCGCCGTGATTGCCGCGGAAGACGGCAGCTTCGTCACCCACGACGGCGTGGACTGGAACGCCATCGAAAAAGCCTGGGAACGCAACGCGCAGGCCGAGGCACAGATCGCCAAGGCCCAGGCCCGCGCGCCCGACAAGCCCGTGCGTGCGCCCAAGATCCGGGGGGGATCCACCATCACCCAGCAGCTGGCCAAGAACCTGCTGCTCTCAGGCGAGCGCACGCTGCTGCGCAAGGGCCAGGAATTCGTACTGGCATTGCTGCTGGAGCAGCTGCTGAGCAAACAGCGCATCTTGGAGATTTACCTCAACAGCGTGGAATGGGGCGACGGGGTGTTTGGCGCCGAGGCCGCAGCCCAGCATTACTTCAAAAAGCCCGCCGCACGCCTGACGCCGCAAGAAGCCGCGCGCCTGGCCGTCATGCTGCCTGCACCCAAGCGCTTCGAAAAAATGCCGGGCTCGGCCTATCTGGCGGGGAGAACGCGCACCATCGTGGCCCGCATGGGCAGCGCCGAGCTGCCCTGAGCGCCCCAGACCGGCGACTGGCCGCAGTACAACGTGCGAGAAAAAAGGCGCCCGACTGCCCATGGCGGCGGCACCTGCGACTACTTTTTGCGCCGTTTTCCGTACGGCCGGGCGGGCGGCTTGGGCGCAGCCCCCAGCGCGGCGCGGGCCAAAGCGTCGGCCTCGGTATTGCGGTGGCGCGGAATCCACTGCAGGCGCACCGCAGCAAACGATTGCAGCAGGGTGCGCGCTTCATCCAACAGGTCGTGCAGCCGCGCGATGGGACGTACCGCCTTGCCACCCAGTTGCTCCACCAAAATGCTGCTGTCGCTGTACACCAGTAACGCGCTGGCACCGCGCGCCTGCAACTCCCCCAGGGCCAGCAGCAGGGCGCGCAGCTCGGCCTCGTTGTTGCACCCCGTGGTGTGGGTTGCCTGCGCCAAGGTGTGGCGGGTGCCGTCGGGCGCACAAAGCACCACGCCCATCCCCATGCGGCCCGGGTTGGGCATGGCGCTGCCATCGCAGTAGAGGATCCAGGGGCTGTCGGGGGTGCCTTCTGGCACCGGACTCGTCGCGCAGGCGGCCGGGGCAACGCCACGGTCTGGCGCCGTGGCGGCGATGCCCATCAAAGGTAGAACGCTTCCACCTTGCCCTTGAGCTTGATCAGCAACGGCCGGCCCTTGCGGTCAAGCGTCTTGCCCGCGGGCACCTTGACCCAGCCTTCGCTGATGCAGTATTCCTCGACATCAGAACGGTCCTTGCCGTTCAGGCGGATGCCGATGTCGTGCTCGAACACGGCAGCCACATGGTGCGGGCTGCGTGGGTCGATGGACAGGTGGTCGGGCAGCGGGGAGGCGGTATGGGCTTCGGTCATGAAAAGTCTTTGCGAAATAGATGCAGGAAAGCACTGATTTTCCCGGATTTGAGCAAGCCCGATTGGCTCGGGTTCGACACGGCTGCAGTTTCGGCATGCCAGCGCACAGGCTCGTCAGGCACCGGGCGGCTGCGGCACCGGCCCCGTATCATCGCCCCCAAGCCTGCCCTTGGGCTACGCGTCTGTGTGCAAGGCCTGTGGTTTCGCCACTGCAGTGCGCTGGCCCCCTTCCTTATCGCGATATCTGGCTTGAGCGCTTTTGAAACAAGCGCCAATAGCTATAAATAAAAGAGCACATGAGAATTTTGGGAATCGACCCCGGCCTGCAGACCACGGGCTTCGGCCTGATCGATGTGGACGGCCACCGGCTGAGCTATGTGGCCAGCGGCACCATCCGCACCACCGCGCTGGCCCTGGGCGACCTGCCCGGCCGGCTGAAGGTGCTGTTCGATGGCATCAGCGAAGTGGCGGCGCGCTACCAGCCCGATGTGGCCACCGTCGAGATCGTCTTCGTCAACGTCAACCCCCAGTCCACCCTGCTGCTGGGCCAGGCCCGCGGCGCCGCTATCACCGCCCTGGTGGCCAGCAACCTGCCCGTGGCCGAGTACACCGCACTGCAGATGAAAAAGGCCGTGGTCGGCCACGGCCGTGCCGCCAAGACCCAGGTGCAGGAGATGGTGCGCCGCCTGCTGCAGCTGCCGGGACTGCCCGGTACCGATGCCGCCGATGCACTGGGCATGGCCATCACGCACGCACATGCCGGCTCGGCCATGGCACGGCTGGGTGAGGCGGCCACACTGCAGCGGCGCCAGCACGCGATGTACAAAGGCGGCCGCAGCTACTGAAACCGCAGACCTTGCACACCGCCCCTAAAATCTCTGCCATGCCCCATCACCCTGTCGTGCACGCAACTTCACCGGGCAGTGGCACACCGTCCAACCTCAGCGATGCCTTCATCTTCGTGAAGATTCCGATCGAGCGGCACGACGCGGCCGACCCCTTGCATCGCCGTGAGGACACCATCGACCAGATGCTGCGCGTGCAGGGCCTGGGGCTGGTGGTGGGCTGGGGTGACTCGCTGGGCGAACGCCGCCCCGACGGCTTGCGGCCCTCGGCCTATATGCGCATCGACATCAGCGTCAACGACCTGCACGCGGCCCGCAGCGCACTGCGCACACTGCTGCCCACGCTGGGGGCCCCTGCAGGCACCGAAGTGCACTACACCCTGGCAGGGCGCAGCCTGATGGACCTGGCCCAGGCCACAGGCTGGCAACTGGAGCAAAGCTTGCCAGTCGTCAAGAATCAGCTGCATCCCAGGTTGTAAGAGCCCCAACCGCTATTTATTCAATAGCATCAAGCGCTTGGATTCAGCGTCCGAGTCCGCGCTTGAGCTCCTTGAGCAGCAGCAGCACCTGGTTCGATGCATGGCGGCAGCCACCATTGAGCAGCTGCACGGCCCGGGTCCGGTCGTTCGCCTGAAAAGCACTGACAGCGGCAGCCGCCTGCTGATGGAAATACCGGTGCCGCTGCACCAGCATGTCGAATGCCGGGTAATGCCCCAGCAGCGCCCGGCCAGCGCCGTGAAGCCAGTGACACAGATCGCAGTGGTCTTCCTGGCAAATGAGATCGGACTGCATGACTTCGCTGGAGCGGCCCTGGACCATGTCCTGTAGCTGCAGGCGCCATTTTTCATGGCTCGCGATGGCCGCGTCGATGTCGATCTCGGTCACCAGCATGCTGGTGTATTCGGCATCCAGCAGCAATTCGCTGCCGTTGTCTTCCACCGCCCAGGTGGTTTCGGCGGGGACGGAATGCTGCTCCCGGAGCTTGAAGAAACGACTGAAAAACCCCATTTTTTCCCCACTGCATGACCTTCCCACACACCGCTCTGGGTGGCGGCGAAAGTGGTTTTGATACATTTTGTCACTGAACTTGCTTTTTGGCAAACACCTTTGCGTCTCCGGGCACGCCGCACTGCTCCAACCCTGCAGCCAGGCTGAGCTCTCCAAGCCCTGGCTGCAGCCAGGGCGCACTGCGCCGACAATCGGGGCCATGACTGCACCCCAACGCCCCGCTCTTTCCATGCTCGATCTGGTTGCCGTGCGCGAGGGCGGCACTGTCGCCCAGGCCCTGCAAATCGCCCTGCGCACCGCGCAGCACGCCGAATCGCTCGGCTTTGTGCGCTATTGGCTGGCAGAGCACCACAACATGGCGGGCATTGCCAGCTCGGCCACCGCGGTGCTGGTGGGCCACATCGCCGGGGGCACCCAGCGCATCCGCGTGGGCTCGGGTGGCGTGATGCTGCCCAACCATGCGCCGCTGGTGGTGGCCGAGGCCTTTGGCACGCTGGCCGAACTGTATCCGGGCCGCATCGATCTGGGCCTGGGGCGCGCGCCCGGCACCGACCAGGCCACCATGCGCGCGCTGCGCCGCAGCCGCGTGGAGACCGCCGACGACTTCCCGCAGGACGTGGCCGAGCTGCAGCGCCTGCTGGCACCGGCCGAGCCGGGCCAGCGCCTGATCGCCATGCCCGGTGCGGGCACCAACGTGCCCATCTGGCTGCTGGGCTCCAGCCTGTTTTCGGCGCAGC
>DAOPUP010000147.1:0-6193 GCA_035350655.1 Acidovorax sp.
ATGTTTCTGACCCGCGGCACCCCTCACACAGAAGCCATGATCCCGCTGCTGGAGAAGAACGGCGTGGCGCTGATCGGCCCATCCACCGGCGCCATGGTGCTGCACCAGCCCGTGCGCAAATACATCTTCAACGTGCGCGCCACCTATCAGCGCGAGGCGGAAAAGGCCATGACCCACCTGGCATCCATGGGCATGACACGCATCGCGGTGGTGTATTCCGACGACAGTTTTGGTGCAGACGGCATCATCGGCGCCCAAAAAGGCCTGACCGCCAGCAAGCTCACCCCGGTTGTGCTGGAGAAGTTCAACCGTACCAAACCCGACTTTGCTCCCATTGCAGTCAAACTGGCCAGCGCCAACGCCCAGGCGGTGTTGATGATTGCCTCGGCCTCGGCGGTGGTGGATGCCGGCAATGCGTTTCGGGCAGCCGGGTCGGCCGCACAGATCGTCACGCTTTCCAACAATGCCTCCACAGGGTTCATCAAGAGCCTGGGCGCCAATGCGCGAGGGATGATCGTGACCCAGGTCTACCCCAACGAACGTGCCATGACCTACGCCATGGTGAAGGAAGCACTCGACCTGGCCAAAGCCAAGGGTCTCAGTGAGGTCAGCCCAGCCATGCTGGAAGGGTTTGCTGCCGCCAAAGTGCTGGTTGAAGGCCTCAAGCGCGCGGGCCCCAAGCCCACGCGGGAAAAGGTCCACACCGCGCTGGAAAGCCTGCGCAAGTTTGACCTTGGTGGCCTTGAAATCAGCTATGGGCCGGCCGACCATACGGGCCTGGACTTTGCCGATCTCGCCATCATTGGACCGGACGGCAAATTCCGGCGCTGAAGCTCGGCAGAGGCCTGCCAACGCCCCGGTGCACTGAGGCCCCTTGGCAAACGCGGGCCCCGCACTGCGGCCGCCTTCCTTGCCGCGCACACGCACGAACAAAGCACCAGCCCACGGATACGCAATTGCATTCAGCCGGAGCACAAGGCGGGAAGACCGTGCTGCAGCACGCGCGAGGCGAATCAACTATCGCTCACGATTCACGCCAAATCCATATAGAAAGGCCCTGCCTCCAGAGGAGACAGGGCCTTGAAATGGGCGATTCAATACGCTGGCAACGCCAGCGGACGGCAGGCCTTAGAAGTTGTGGCGAATACCCGCCGCCAACGAACTGAAGTCCTTGCCCGCAACACTGTTGTAGCTGGCGTTGGCGTCGTTGTTTACGCGGGTGTAATAGCCGTACACCTTGGTGCGCTTGCTCAGGTTGTAGTTGTAGCCCACGGTGTACTGGGTGGCCGCCGAGTCAGAAACCTTGCTCCAGCTGTTCGCCCGGCCCACATTCAGGTGCACTTCCGAAGCACCCATGCTGTACATGCCAGCCAGGCGGAAGTTGTTGCGCGTGCCCAGGAGGTTCTGGTCGTTGCGCTGGTAATAGCCACCCACCGTGAATTGGCCAAAGGTGTAGAGGCCACGCAGCGCAAACTGGTTGTTGTCACCGACGGTGCTGTAACCCGCCCCCAGGGCCAGAGCGCCCAGGTTGTAGTTGGCACCGAGGTCGTAGCCATTCTTGCGCTGGCCCACCGTGGGATCTTTTTCGTGCAGCGAGGCCGATGCGTCCACAGTCAGGCCACCCAGATCAGGCGTGCGGTAGCCAATCTTGTTCTTGGTGCTCAGGCCACCAAACCACACGGGATCGTAGTACAGCGCATCCGAAGAAGAACCGGTGTCGTGGTTGTGCATGCTGACATAGTCAGCAGATGCGTAGTAGGACGCAGGCACAAAGTTGCCCAAACGCACCACACCGAAGCCACCCGACAGGTTGACTTCCGACTGACGCGCGAAGCTCATGCCCGTGGTGGGATGGGTCCAGCCGCTGCCCGCACCGGTATCCAGCGCAAAACCGCTTTCCAGCTGGAAGCCCGCCTTCAGGCCGCCGCCCAGATCTTCCGTGCCCTTGAAACCAAAGCGGGAAGAGTTGTTGAACAAGCCGGTGGTGGTCACATCGCCCACCTTCTGGCGTTCGACGGTGGTGTTGACGCGGCCATACAGCGTCACGCTGCTTTGGGCCATGGTGGCGGTGGTGCCGGCAAGCGCCAGAACAGCCAGGACAACGCGGGTCAGTTTTTGCATGGGAATTCCTTTGGTACGAGGAGTCATCAGGGAGGCACACCCACGGTGTCAGTTTTTGGCTGAACCGCCAGGGGTACTTGGGACTTTGGATTTTATGGCGCACCGCGTTTTTGCAAACCACGAAATGACAAGCCGATGACACAGTGATGGTTTGCCGCAACACCTGCATCCGCGGCCCCAACACCCCACTGCCAGCAAAGAGGGCCACGGCCCTCGCTGCCAAAACGGGCGCCGTGGGAATGACCCGACCTTGCTGGCCTTACTTCGCGCTGGCTGCGGACGCAGGCGCAGCGGCGGGTGCAGCAGCGCTGGCGGGCGCCTCCGGCGCACTGATGACATCGGCACCGTGCTTCTCTCCGGACATGTCCACCTTGTCGCCAGCTTTCATGATGACGAACAGCGAAAGCGCCGCAAACAGCACGAATCCGATAACGATCTTCCACATAATTTGTACTCCTGGGGTGAGGTTGCGTTTCCAACGAAAGGGCCTCGCAGCACCGCATGGCAGCGTGCGAGGCCTTGCGCTGGAACACTGAGCTGCCCCTCTGCAAAGGGCAGCACGGGTCGCCATACGGCGTCGATGTCAGTCGTTGGCGTATATGTCCACGTCTTTGGTCTCACGGATGAACAGCGTGCCGATCACCAGGGTCATGCCCGCGATGATGATGGGGTACCACAGGCCGTTGTACATGTTGCCGGTCTGCGCCACGATCGCGAACGCCGTAGTGGGCAGCAGGCCGCCGAACCAGCCGTTGCCGATGTGGTACGGCAGGCTCATCGAGGTGTAGCGGATGCGGGTCGGGAACATTTCCACCAGCATGGCAGCAATCGGTCCGTACACCATGGTCACCAGCAGTACCAGCCAGAACAGCAGTGCCACAGTCAAGACCTTATTGGTCTTGGCTGGGTCGGCTTTGGTCGGGTAACCAGAGGCCTTCAGGTCTTCGGCCACTTCCTTCTTGAAGGCCGCGATGGCCTTGACGGAGGCTTCGTCGAACTTGAGGTTCACCACGGTGCCCGTAGGGGCCTGGACGGTCTTGTCACCGATCTTGACCACCGCCGGTGAGCCGGCAGGGCCTGCCACATTGTCATAGCTCACCGAGTTCTGCACCAGGTAGCGCTTGGCAATGTCGCACGAACTGCGGAAGTCGATCTCGCGCGCCACGGGGTTGCCTTGGAAGGAGCACGATGCGGGGTCGGCCGTCACCACCACGCCCGCTGTGGCCTGGGCCCGGGCCAGGTCAGGGTTGGCCGCTTCGGTCAGCGCCTTGAAAACCGGGAAGTAGGTCAACACCGCCAGCAGGCAGCCGGCCATGATGATGGGCTTGCGGCCGATCTTGTCCGACAGCGAACCGAACACCACGAAGAAGGGCGTGCCGATCAACAGGGCGGCAGCGATCAGCAGGTTGGCCGTGGTGTTGTCGACCTTCAGTTGCTGCGTCAGGAAGAACAGCGCGTAAAACTGGCCCGAGTACCAGACCACGGCCTGGCCAGCCGTCAGGCCCACCAGCGCCAGAATCACGATCTTCAGGTTCTTCCACTGGCCGAACGATTCAGACAGTGGCGCCTTGGAGGTCTTGCCCTCGGCCTTCATTTTCTGGAAAGCCGGCGATTCCGACAATGACAAACGGATCCACACCGAGATGCCCAGCAGCAAGATGGACACCAGGAACGGCACACGCCAGCCCCAGTCCTGGAACACGGCCTCGCCCAGGCCCAGGCGCACACCCAGAATCACCAGCAGACTCAGAAACAGGCCCAACGTGGCCGTGGTCTGGATCCAGGAGGTGTAGGCGCCGCGCTTGCCGTGCGGGGCATGCTCAGCCACATAGGTGGCAGCACCGCCGTATTCACCGCCCAGTGCCAGGCCCTGCAGCATGCGCAGTGCGATCAGGATCACCGGCGCCGCCACACCGATCGTGGCGTAGCTGGGCAGCAGGCCGACGATGAAAGTCGACAGACCCATGATCAGAATGGTCACCAGGAAGGTGTACTTGCGACCGATCATGTCGCCCAGGCGGCCGAACACAATGGCGCCGAAGGGTCGCACCAGGAAGCCTGCCGCAAACGCCAGCAGCGCGAAGATGAAGGCCGCGCCCGCATCCAGTCCGCTGAAGAACTGTTTGGCAATGATGGCGGCGAGCGAGCCGTAGAGATAAAAGTCGTACCACTCAAATACGGTACCGAGCGACGAAGCGAAGATGACTTTCTTCTCTTCGGACGACATCGGCCGCGGTGCGGGATGTTGCGTTGCCATGCTTGTCTCCTGTGATTTTTTGAAATTACAGGTACATACAAATTACCTGTGCGTTCACTATCCACGGCGCCACTGACACCGCTCTGACGCGTTTCTTACAGAACTTGACGCGAAACTTCCACGCAACTTACAGCCCGGGTAGTAACCCTTGCCCGGCATTTTTCGATGCGAAAAACCAACCGGCAATGGCCCATCCCAGCGGGTTTTCGGGTGGCGGTTGCAAAACGTCTTTTCGTGCGTCCAGGCCGCGCCGCGTAAGCACTTGGTCAGTGCGCATTCGCAGAATCCGGCCACGTGGTGCGGTGATAGCCCCCATTGCGACTTCCAACACAACCTTGAGGAGAGACATCCATGAGCGACCCGATGGTCCAGAAAATACAAAGCCATCCGAAGTACCAGGAGCTGCGCAGCAAGCGCAACCGCCTGGGCATCTTTCTGACGGCCCTGATGCTGATCGTGTACTACGGCTATATCGCGCTGATTGCCTTCGACAAGAAATTCCTGGCCCAGCCCATTGGCGCCGGCGTGACCTCGCTGGGCATTCCGATCGGCATGGGCGTGATCGTTTTCACGATCGTGATCACCGCCATCTACGTGCGCCGCGCCAATGGCGAATTCGACACCCTGACCAAAGACATCCTGAAGGACGCATCGCGATGAACGCAATGGACGCAACGGAGAAACGCACAAGCAGCCTGCTGGCGCCCCTGGTGGTGCTGGCCCTGCTGGCGGCAGGCGGCGCGCATGCGGCAGGCGCCGACCTGGGCCAGGCCGCCAAACAGGCGACCAACTGGACAGCCATCATCATGTTCGGCGCCTTCGTGGCCGGCACGCTGTGGATCACAAAATGGGCTGCGGCCAAGACCAAGTCCGCCGCTGACTTCTATACCGCTGGCGGCGGCATCACCGGCTTTCAGAATGGTCTGGCGATTGCGGGCGACTACATGTCGGCGGCATCGTTCCTGGGCATTTCTGCGGCCGTGATGGCCACCGGCTACGACGGGCTCATCTACTCTATCGGCTTTCTGGTGGGCTGGCCCATCATCACCTTTCTGATGGCCGAGCGCCTGCGCAACCTGGGCAAGTTCACCTTTGCCGACGTGGCGGGCTACCGCTTTCAGCAGGGCCCCATCCGTGCGTTTGCCGCTTCGGGCACGCTGGTGGTGGTGGCGTTCTACCTGATCGCGCAGATGGTCGGCGCCGGCCAGCTCATCAAGCTGCTGTTTGGCCTGGAATACTGGATGGCCGTGGTGATTGTCGGTGCGCTGATGATGGTGTACGTGCTGTTTGGCGGCATGACCGCCACCACCTGGGTGCAGATCATCAAGGCGGTTCTGCTGCTGGCGGGCGTGACCTTCATGGCTTTCATGGTGCTGGCCCAGTACGGCTTCAGCCCCGAGGCGCTGTTCGCCAAGGGCGTGGAAGTGCGCACCGCCATTGCTGCCAACACCGGCAAGACACCCGAAGAGGCCGCCAAGGCCGGCCTGGGCATCATGGGCCCGGGCGGTTTCATCAAGGATCCGATCTCGGCCATCTCGTTCGGCATGGCGCTGATGTTCGGCACCGCCGGGCTGCCCCACATCCTGATGCGCTTCTTCACCGTGCCCGATGCCAAGCAGGCGCGCAAGTCGGTGCTGTGGGCCACGACCTGGATCGGCTATTTTTATGTGCTGATCTTCATCATTGGCTTTGGCGCCATCACCCTGGTGCTCACCAACCCCGAGTTCGCGGATGTGCTCAAGGGCGTGATCCACGGCGGTGCGGGCACGGCCAACATGGCGGCCGTGCTGGTGGCCAAGTCGGTGGGCGGCAACA
>DAOPUP010000148.1:0-6193 GCA_035350655.1 Acidovorax sp.
ATGCCCGTGTTCGGGGGGCGCAGCATCGGCATTGGCACCATCGTGATCGCCTTGCTGGGGGGCTGGGCACTGGGCATCAACCCGCTGACCATTCTGAGTCTGCTCAGCGGCGGCGGCATGCCCACGGCCCAGGTGCAGCAGGGCCCCGCCCAGCGCCCGCCGGCCGATGACACCATGGGGCGCTTTGTGTCGACCGTGCTGGCAGACACCGAGGATGTCTGGCAGGCGGTCTTTCGCCAAGGGGGCAGCGCCTACCAGGAGCCACGCCTGGTGCTGTTCCGGGGGGCCACGCGCACGGCCTGCGGCACGGGCCAGGCCGCCATGGGGCCGTTTTATTGTCCGGCCGACCAGAAGGTCTATATCGATCTGGGCTTTTATGAAACGCTCAAGAGCCGCCTGGGAGCGCCGGGCGACTTTGCGCAGGCTTATGTCATTGCCCACGAGGTCGGCCACCATGTGCAAAACCAGCTGGGCATCAGCGCCAAGGTGGACCAGATGCGCGGCCGCGTCAGCCAGACCGAATACAACGCCCTGTCGGTGCGGCTGGAGTTGCAGGCCGACTGCTTCGCGGGCGTATGGGCGCACCACGCACAGAATGCCCGCCAGATTCTGGAGCAGGGCGACGTGGAAGAAGCCATGAACGCCGCCGCCAAGATTGGCGACGATGCCCTGCAGCGTTCCAGCGGTGGCGCCGTGGTGCCCGAGAGTTTCACGCACGGCAGCAGTGCCCAGCGCCAGCGCTGGTTCCACAACGGGCTGCAAAACGGCAGCGTCAAGGGCTGCGACACGTTTTCCAGCCGCCATCTCTGATCGCATCAGGCAGTGGCGGGGCACCGCAATGCCGCCTTTCGGGACGGCGACGCAGGCGGATCAATGCGGGCAATGGATGCCGAGGTGCCTGCAAATAAAGAACAAGGCGCTATATAAAAAATAGCATTTCGGGTTGCCTGGCGACTGCGCATGGCACCGGTCGCGCAGGGGCAATGCCTGAAATACCGCCTCTTGTGCCACCGGTGCGACAATAACGGGCTAAATGACAAGTTCTTTTTCCAATCTATCGCTGGCCGAGCCGCTGGCGCGCGCCGTGGCCGAAATGGGCTACGAGTCCATGACACCCATCCAGGAGCAGGCCATTCCGGTGGTGCTCACGGGGCAAGACGTCATGGGCGCTGCCCAGACCGGCACCGGCAAGACGGCGGCATTCTCGCTGCCGCTGCTGCAACGCCTGCTCAAGCACGAGAGCAGTTCCACATCCCCCGCCCGCCACCCCGTGCGTGCGCTGGTGCTGCTGCCCACGCGCGAACTGGCCGACCAGGTGGCGCAGCAGATTGCGCTGTATGCCAAATACACCAAGCTGCGCAGCACCGTGGTGTTTGGCGGCATGGACATGAAGCCGCAGACCATTGAGCTGAAAAAAGGCGTCGAGGTGCTGGTGGCCACACCGGGGCGCCTGCTCGACCATATCGAGGCCAAAAATGCGGTGCTCAACCAGGTCGAGTACGTGGTGCTCGACGAGGCCGACCGCATGCTGGACATCGGCTTTTTGCCCGACCTGCAGCGCATTCTTTCGTATCTGCCCAAGCAGCGCACCACGCTACTGTTCAGCGCCACGTTCTCGCCCGAGATCAAGCGCCTGGCCGGCAGCTACCTGCAAAACCCGGTCACCATCGAGGTGGCCCGCCCCAACGAGACGGCCTCCACGGTGGAACAGCGCTTTTACAGCGCCAATGACGACGACAAGCGCCGCGCCATCCACCAGGTGCTGCGCACGCGCGGCATCAAGCAGGCCTTCATCTTTGTGAACAGCAAGCTCGGCTGTGCACGCCTGGCCCGTAGCCTGGAGCGCGAAGGCCTCAAGACGACCGCGCTGCACGGTGACAAGAGCCAGGACGAGCGCCTGAAGGCCCTCGACGCGTTCAAGCAAGGCGAGGTCGATCTGCTGGTGTGCACCGATGTGGCTGCGCGCGGCCTGGACATCAAGGACGTGCCGGCCGTGTTTAACTTCGATGTGCCGTTCAACGCCGAAGATTACGTGCACCGTATCGGCCGCACCGGCCGTGCCGGTGCCTCGGGCCTGGCCGTCACCCTGGTGTCGGGCAGCGATGCCCGTCTGGTGGCCGACATCGAGAAGCTCCTCAAGACCAAGCTCGATATCGAAGCCCTCGAATACGACGAAGACAAGCCCCGTGGCCGCATCAATGACGGCCGCCGCGCCTGGCGGGAAGCGGGCGAATCCGGCGATCCGCGCGATGCGATCCCTCCCGCAGCACGCGAGCGCAGTGAGCGCAGAGAACCCCGTGAATCGCGCGAGCCGCGCGAAAACTACCGGGGCTTCCGTCCTGCGGTGGCCTCGCGCGACCCGTTCTTCGAAAAGCCGTATGAGGCCAGCAGCGCCGAAATCGCTCCGGCCTGGGAGGCTGCCGCCAAGTCACCAGTGCGCAGTGGTATCTCGGCCAACATCAAGCCCAAGCGCAAGGTGGCCGCCCTGTTCAAGGCCGTGCAGCCGGAAACCTCGGACCAGTAGGTTTTGACTTGCGCACGCACGGTGCAGGCCTGAGGGTGGCACCGTGAGCGGTCTTGCTCAATGGTGCAGTGCAGCGCCTGACTCAATCTGTTGCGTTCCCTTTTCGCGGGCATGGCGGCGTCAAGGGGCAAGGGCTTAAAGGCTGAGGGCAACCCGGCAGTGACGACGGGGCTGCGGCTTCAGGCGCCGGGTGCCTGTGCCTGTTCGCAGTGCACCTGCAGCAATTCGCGTTCGTCCAGTGAGCTGCCAAAGCGCACCGCGCTCAGGCAGCCGCCCCAGACGCAGCCCGTGTCCAGACCCAGGCAGTCCGGGCGGTTCAGCCAGCCCAGTGTGGACCAGTGTCCAAACGCGATCAGCGTATCGGCCGTGCTGCGGCCGGGCACGTCAAACCAGGGCATCAGTCCAGGGGGGGGCGCACTGGCGCTCTCGGTGCTGTCGAAATCCATGACTCCCTGTGCCGAGCAAAAACGCAGCCGGGTGAGCGCATTCACGACCACCCGCAGGCGGTCCGGTCCGGTCAGGGCATCGTCCCAGTGGTCTGGGGTATTGCCATACATCTGCTGCAAAAATGCGGGCAGATCCGTGCCCCGCAGCACGCTGTGCACTTCGTTGGCCAGGTCCATGGTGTCGGATGCAGTCCAGGACGGCAGGACACCGGCATGCACCATCAGCAGAGATTTGCTGGCGTGGACATGCTGACGTGCCAGCGGTTGCAGGCGCAGCCATTGCAACAGAGCCTCGCGATCGGGCGCATGCAGCACGCTGGCCAGGGTGTCGCGCCGAGACGGCTTGCGGGCGCCGTGCGCGGCGGCCAGCAGATGCAGGTCATGGTTGCCCAGCAGGGGGCGCAAGGCGTCGCCATGCGCCATGCAACGGCGCAGTACCGCAGCCGAGTCCGGGCCCCGATTTACGAGATCGCCCAAAAGGTAGGCGGTATCGCGGCTCGCAGAAAAGCCGATCCGCTCCAGCAGGCGCCCCAATGCGCTGTCGCAACCCTGGATATCGCCAATACAGTAAAGTGCCATGGTGTTCTTCTTTGCTTTTGATTCATGGATTTTCTGCTGATCGCGCTGCTGACCTTGCTCAATGGCGTGTTCGCCATGTCGGAACTTGCCCTGGCATCCAGCCGAAAATCCCGCCTCGTTGCCATGGCCGAGGGCGGCGACAAGGGCGCGCAGGCCGCCCTGACCTTACTCGACAATCCCACGCAGTTCCTGTCGTCGGTGCAGGTGGGCATCACCTCCATCGGCATGCTCAACGGCATTCTTGGCGAGGCCGCTTTCAGCGACGGCCTGGGCTTGTGGTTGCAGACCCTGGGGGTGCCCGAAGCCGCGGCCAGCGTGAGCGCCACGGCCATCGTGGTGACCGTGATCACCTTCATCACCATTGTGTTTGGTGAGCTGGTGCCCAAGCGCATTGGCCAGCTGTATCCGGAAGCCGTTGCACGTTTTGTGGCGCGCCCCATGACCTGGGTGGCGCAGGGCGCCAAACCCTTTGTACGCTTGCTGTCGCTGTCCACCCAGGGGGTGCTCAAGCTGCTGCGGGTGGACAACGACGCAGGCCGTATGGTGACCGAAGAGGAAATTGCCGCCAGCCTGGAAGAAGGGCGTGATGCCGGCGTGATCGAGCACCACGAGCACCAGATGGTGCAAAACGTCTTTCGTCTCGACGACCGGCCGCTGACTTCGCTGATGGTGCCGCGCACCGATGTGCAATGGCTCGATGCCAGCCTGTCGGTGCTTGAAGGTTTGCGCATGGCGGGCACCGGTGGCGACCATGGCGCCCACTCATGGTACCCGGTGTGTCGTGGTTCGCTGGACGAGGTGGTGGGCGTGATCAGCGTGGCGCGCATGCTGGAATTGGGCCCCGAGGCGTCCGGGACCATGGAGTTTTATGCGCAGCCCGCATCGTTCCTGCCCGAAACCCTGAGCGGGATGGAACTGCTCGAGCAGTTTCGGGCCCGGTCTGGCCGCATGGTCTTTGTGGTGGATGAATATGGTGTGGTGCAGGGCATCATGACGCCGCGCGATTTGCTGGAAGCCATTACCGGGGAGTTGCAGCCGGGCGCATCGGCCGATGCCTGGGCAACCCTGCGTGACGATGGCACGTGGCTACTCGATGGTTTGATGCCCGTGACGGAACTCAAGGCACGGCTGGATATTCGGGATTTGCCCGAAGAGGGGCGTGGCCGCTATAACACCCTGGCGGGCCTTTTGATGGCTGAAACAGGCCATTTGCCGGCAGTGGCCGAGCGCATTGCCTGCGCCGGATGGATATTCGAAGTTTTGGATCTGGACGGCAAACGTATTGACAAGGTGCTTGCACATCCTGAACCCCAGATCGAGCAGGGATGAATATGCTGTGGTTTCCAAGGGGTGGAAATAATGGAGCCGATCGAATCGGTAATGCGAGAAAGGTGTGCGCTCCATCTGCATTATTCCTATAATGCAGCCTCCTTCGCAATTATCTTTTATTACACACCATGTCCAGCTACAAAGAACTCCTGAAGCAGCGTGAAGACCTCGAGCAGAAGATCAACGAAGCCCGGCGCAATGAATTGTCTGCCGCGGTTGCGCAGGTTCGGGCTTTGGTGGCAGAGTATGGCCTCACGGCGCAGGATGTTTTTCCTGTGGGTCGGGCACGCAGCGCCAGCGCTGGCTCCAAGGTGGCTCCCAAATACCGCCACCCCGCTACGGGCCAGACCTGGACCGGCCGTGGCAAGGCGCCCAAGTGGATTCAAAACGAGAATCGCGAGCAATTCGCCATTTAACCCAGGCAGCCATTCCGATTCCAAAAAAGTCCGCCCCTTGCGGACTTTTTTTATGGGCCATTCACAACGCCGGCATGACGGGGTGCTGCGCCTTGTCATGGGGGCATTGGTGCATTGCAGTGGGGACAGGAGACCGAGAGCCAGAGGGGTATGGCAGGTTCCCGTGGGGTAGCATCGGCGGCTGAGACCAATATCGTGGCGGTCTGGTTGAGTGGTCGCACCGCTGTTTTTATCAAAGCAAAAGCGCATTACCCATGGCTGCCATTGCGCCGTCGGGAATGCCGCTTGCAGAACGGGGGCTGCAGCGGTTATTGCATCCGTGGCCATGGCCCACCTTGCACCGCCCTGTGGGACTGCCAAAATAGACCTTGTTGCCCCACAGGAGTTCGCCATGGCCACGTCGTCCAAGTCCCCCCGCCACGCTTTTGCCAGCACGCTCAAACGCTTTACGACCGCCTCTGGCAAAGCGGGGCAGTTCTATTCGCTGCCCGCACTGGCCAAGCAGTTCCCCCGGATCCACCGCCTGCCCGTGTCGATCCGCATCGTGCTCGAGTCGGTGTTGCGCAACTGCGATGGCCGCAAGGTGACCACCGAGCATGTGCGGCAGCTGGCCCATTGGCAGCCCGTCGCCGACCGCAAGGACGAGATCCCGTTTGTGGTCTCGCGCGTCGTGCTGCAGGACTTTACCGGCGTACCGCTGCTGGCCGACCTGGCGGCCATGCGCAGCGTGGCCGCCAGGCTGGGCCAGAACCCCCAAAAGATCGAGCCGCTGGTGCCCGTGGATCTGGTGGTGGACCACTCCATCATGGTCGACCACTATGGCCGCAAGAATTCGCTCGACCTCAACATGAAGCTCGAATTCCAGCGCAACCGCGAGCGCTACGAGTTCATGAAATGGG
>DAOPUP010000149.1:0-6164 GCA_035350655.1 Acidovorax sp.
GCGGGCCGCCCTGCAGGCCGGGGAAGATGGCGCTGTTGATGGCCTTTTCGTGCTGTGCCTTCATCAGGATGATGCCGCCACGGGGGCCACGCAGGCTCTTGTGGGTGGTGGATGTGACCACGTCGGCGTGCGGCACGGGGTTGGGGTACACACCGGCGGCGATCAGGCCGGCGTAGTGGGCCATGTCCACCATGAAGATCGCGCCCACGTCCTTGGCCACCTTGGCAAAGCGTGCGAAGTCGATGTGCAGGCTGTAGGCCGAAGCGCCAGCGATGATCAGCTTGGGGCGGGTCTCGTGGGCCTTCTTTTCCATCGCGTCGTAGTCGATGGCTTCGTTGGCGTCGAGCCCGTAAGAGACCACGTTGAACCACTTGCCGGACATGTTCAGCGGCATGCCGTGCGTCAGGTGCCCGCCTTCAGCCAGGCTCATGCCCATGATGGTGTCGCCGGGCTTGAGGAAGGCCAGGAACACAGCCTCGTTGGCCGATGCGCCGCAGTGGGGCTGCACGTTGGCGGCCTCGGCGCCGAAGATCTGCTTGACGCGGTCGATGGCCAGTTGCTCGGCCACGTCCACATGCTCGCAGCCACCGTAGTAGCGCTTGCCGGGGTAACCTTCGGCGTATTTGTTGGTCAACTGGGTGCCCTGGGCCCACATCACGGCGGGGGAGGCGTAGTTTTCGCTGGCGATCAGCTCGATGTGCTCTTCCTGGCGCTTGTTTTCGGCCTGGATGGCGGCAAAGAGTTCGGGATCGGTTTGCTCGACAAGAATATTACGGTCGTACATGATTGGCAGTCCTATGAACTTGTGTCCCTTGAAACAAGGGCTGCCCAGGCGAACGGCGGAACGCAGAAGGCCCTGAGCCTTTGCGGCACGCTCCCTAGTGGTTCACAAGAGGCATGCCCTTGCCGGTTTCCACGTCAGCGGCGGCACCCTGTGGGGGCCGCGCCTATCGCCAGTCGCGTACGCCGCTAGTGTAGCTGACCGGCGCTTTGGCGCTTGGCTTGGCTGTCCCCGGTCAAAGACCGGACAACAGGGCCAGTTTGTCGCCTGCGGCTTCAGAGGCCTCGGCGGGCGCGGTGGCAGGGACGGTGCGGGCCGGTGCCTGGGTCGACAGGGTGCTGGGTGGGTTCATGGGCGCCGACCGTCCCGCTGCGACCTGGCGCAGCCGGGAGTGTTCCGCCAGCACCTTGGCAGCGTAGCCACCGTCATCTGCCAGGTTGGCAGCGCCCACGTAGTAGCGCAGTCCGCCCTCCACCGATCCGGCCCGAGCAATGCATTCCTGCAGCACCTTCACGCCAACACGCAGGTTGCTGACCGGATCGAACGCCGCAAAGTGACCGCCAAAGTTCTCGTACTTGTCGGTATGTACCCGCGTCATGACCTGCATCAGGCCCTGTGCGCCCACAGCGCTCTGGGCAAAGGGGTTGAAGCTCGATTCGATGGCCATGATGGCCAGAATCAGGGTGGGATCGATCTTGGTGCGGGCACCTGTTTCGTAGGCTTCGGCTACCAGCGCGCTCAGGGGCTCTGGCGCAACGCGGTACTTCTTGCTCAGCCAGAACGCCACCGCCGCCTGCTCTTTGGGCAGGTCCTTGGGGTTGCTGGCGGTGGCACGCTCGCTGGCGTCCAGTGCGACGGGGATGTCCAGCAGGGCCACCTGGCGGGACTGCAGCCAGTCCATCAGATGCTCCTCCCCTGCCTGGCGCAGATCGGGGCGGGCGGCAAGTGTCAAAACGACAAAAGCAACGGCCAGCCCGATGAGGGCAAAGCTGTTGTGGGTGATTTCAAGGAAACCTTCGGTCACATCGGCAACGAAAGTTCGTACGCCGGAGACAATTTTTCCTGACGCTGTCATAGCTCTTCCTTTCTGAAGCGGCTCCTGATCGCGATGCGTCGTCCGTGACGACATCGGTTGGGGAGCTCACCTGGATTGGTACGCCATCAGTTGCATGCTTCGTTCATGACTCGAAGCGGTGAACTGACTTAGCCGGGTTCGGCAGCGGGTTGGGGTTTTTACCAGCCCCTGTTTTGGGGATCGCGGATTCTAGAAGCTCACTTAATTCCAAGTCAACACTAACAATCTAATTCTAAATATTAAATAGTTATGATTTATCTGTGCAAAACCCCAGTAAATTGTGGGGGTTGGCGGGTTGCAAGTAGCGGTAAAAAGGCGTTCTGTGACGCCCATGTGTCAAATTCAATCGTGATCTTGTGTCCCATTAAAAATGCAGTTTGAGTCGGTCGAAAGAATTTGCTAAGGTGATGTCGCCTGTAGATTTCAGGCGTCGCCAGACAAAGCAAAGTCTCCCTCCGAAGGCATGCAGTGCCCAGGTGCAGCAGATGCTGCTTTTATGGCAAACCATGGAGGCAATCCCTTGTCTCCTCGCCCTGTGGATCTTCATCTCCATATGGCGAATCGATGGCAAAGACCTTTGTGTCAGCCGTCAAGCCCGGTGTGCAGGCCATGAGGCCGGCTCACCGGGCTTTCTTGTTGGTGCTTTCTTCGGTCTGCCGCCTGTCAGCGCACGGTGCGGGCGGGTCGCTTCGCTCGGTGCACGCACATATATAGAGATAATGGGTCCGGTTCTCCGTGGCGTGCTTTGTTGTGCCAGGAGACGGAGTTCAGCAACCGACCTGCCTGCATCAGCCCGCCTGACGGGCTTGCGCCAGATCATTTCTTGATGGGTGGCCCAAAACAGCGGTCTGGTCTTTTGCTGGAACCCGGTGAAAATAGCACTTTCGCCCGCAGGCGCGCATTGCATGTCGCCGCAGCGGTCAGCTTCTTCCCAGCAGCTTGTCCGGTCCTTGTCATCCAGTGGATCCATGTTTCCTTTTTTTTCTCGCAGCAAAATGTCCGACGCACCTGAAGTGAATCCGGCCCCGGCCAAAACCCAAGAATCGCATCCGCTCGATGCGCTGACTGGTGGCGCTTTCTCGGCCGCCACGTCCAGTGAGCGGGCTTCCCGTATCCGCGACTGGCTCGGCTCCCAGCCGGCACCCGAGCAATTGCAGGAAGTGTTCAAGGAGCTGAGCGGACGCGACAAGGGCGCTGCACGCGCAGTGCGTGAACGGCTCGATGAAATCCGCCGTGCCAAGGGGCAGGAAGCCATTGCCGCCGAATGGGCCGAGAAGGCCCAGGCATTGCTGGCCACCCCCAAGCTGAACATTGCCGATGCGCTGGCGTGGCAGCGTGATGCCGCCAAGGCGGGTGCACCCCTTTCGCGTGAGCCCCTGTCGCTGCTCAAGGTGCAGGTGGCTGATCGGGTGAAGGTGATTGAAGACCTGCAGCACCGTGTTCAGGTGCAGCGCGAAGCCGCCGTGCTTCTGGCCCAGCGTATCGAGGTGCTTTCCACCAAGTCCTGGAAGGATGCGCATGCTGCACTTGAGTTGCTGCGTGCCGACGTTGCGCGCTGGCAGGAGCAGGCGCAGGAATTGACCGGAGATGCCAGCTGGGTCAGCGTGGAGGCACGCTTTCCGCCCTTGCTAGAGGCCTCGCGTACACAGCTGCTGGTGGTGTGGGACGCATTCCAGCCCGCCGTGGCGCAAGCCGCTGCGGCGGCCGAAGACCCCGCAGCGCCGTTGCCTCCTGTGCCTGTATGGGCCGATGAGTTGCGTGCCGCGCGTGGCCTGCCGACCGAGGCAACGGCCGCAGCCGCGGCCAAGCCCGCCCGCGTGGTAAAGCCCAAAGTCGCTCCCGAGGTGGTTGAGAAGGCCGCTGTGCTTGTGCGCGATGCCTTGGCAACGCTCGAGAAGGAAACCGCCGAAGGCCATGGCAAGGCCAGCGCAGGTGCTGCCGCTGCGCTGCGCGCGGTGCTGAAGGTGCATGGCAAGCACATTGATACTCCCCTGGAGCACCAGGTGCACGCCGCGCTGGTGGCTGCTGGCGAGCTCGAAGGCTGGCAGCGTTGGAGTGCGGACCAGGTGCGTGAAGACCTGGTCGCCAAGGCGCAGGCGCTGCTTCATCGCCCCGAGGGCCAGGCCCTGGGTGGCCGCAAGATGCAGGAAACACTGCGCCAGTTGCGCGAGCAGTGGAAGCGGTCGGACCAGGGCGGTGCGCCCAACCATGCGCTGTGGAAGAAATTTGATGAGGCGTGCAATGCCGCGCACAAGGTGGTCGAAGCCTGGCTTGACAAGATCCGCACCGAGGCTGTCGAACACAAGGCCCAGCGCGTGGCCCTGATCGAAGAGGTCAAGGCGTGGGCACAGCAGCATGCCGCCTCGGGGGACTGGAAGGCCATCAACCGTGCGCTGCACCAGTTTGGCGACCGTTGGCGCGAAGGCGGGCATGTCGGTGAAAAGATCTTTGCCGAACTGCAGCCACTGTGGAAGCAGGCCATTGCCGCAGCCGCCGTGCCGCTGGAGAGCGCACAGAAAGACAGCCTGGCCCGCCGCCACGCGATGATTGACGAGGCGGTGGTGCTGGGCGCTGCGCCCACGCTGCGCATTGACGCCGTGAAGGCCTTGCAGCAACGCTGGCAGGCAGAGGCCCAGGCGGTGCCGCTCGATCGCAAGCATGAGCAAAAGCTGTGGGATGCCTTCCGCAAGCCGATTGACGAAGCCTTCAACCGCAAGTCGGCGGACCGCGAGAAGGCCGTCACCGAACTGAGCGCCCGCGACCGGGTGGTCCTGGAGGCATCCAAGGCGCTGGAGGAGGCCAATGCCACGGGCGACGCGCAGCAGATTCGCAGCGCCATGCAGGCGCTGGACGCCGCATTGCGTGGGCAGGCACAGGCCGCGCAGGCCGTGGCTTCGGCACAGAAAGATGCACAAAATCAGCCCGAAGTGTCCGCTCAAGCTGCGCAAGAAGCGACGGAAGCTGTAGCGTCAGATGCCGCTGTTGAAGATGCTGAAGGAGCACCTGCACCTGCACCTGCACCGGTAGCGCTAAAGCCCCCAGCACGCCCGGTGGTAGCGGTGCGTGGCGATGACCGCCCCGGCATGAAGAAGGATGCCCCTGCAGCGCCAGGTCGTGGCGGGCGCCCAGGTGACCGCCGCGATGGCCGCAGTGATCGCGATGCCGGCCGTGGCCCGCGTGCAGACGGCCATTTTGGCGATCGCAATGACCGCGGTGGCCGCTTCGGTGATCGTCCCGCCTACGAAGACCGGGGGCCGCGCCTGGGTGATACGGCGTTTCGTGCCCAGCGCGATGCCATGGAACACGCCCAACTGGCGCTCAAGAAGCTGGCTGCACAGGCCCATGGTGAAGCGCTGACCCAATTGCTGACGGCATGGGAAAAGCGTGATGCGGCGCTGCTGCCGAGCACGCAGGAGCTGGGTGGCCGGGTGACGGCCGCCGTGCGTGGTGCCTGGTCGCAGGCGCTGTCGGCTCCCGCTGCGGGCGATGCGGCCGAGGCATTGCTGCGGCTGGAAATGGCGGCCGAGGCGCCCACCCCGGCAGAGCATATTGCCGCCCGTCGCATGCTGCAGTTGCAGCTGCTCACGCGTCGCAACGATCCGGCGCCCGCGCAGACCTGGGGGCAAGATGCTGCGCGGGTGCTGGCCAGTGCCCATGGTGGGGCCAGTGCGCGTCGTCTGCAAAGTGTGCTGAAAACCCTGCTGCGCAATTAATTCCATGTTTCCCGCATTGCAAATACGTCCTTTTGCCATGGAGGACGAGGCGGCTGCGGTGGCGCTCTGGCGCGACTGTGGTCTGCTGCGCCCGTGGAACGACCCCCACAAGGACATCGCACGCAAGCAGTCCGTGCAGCCAGAGCTCTTTCTGGTGGCGCTGGCGCCCGGTCCGGATGGGGTCCCGGTGCTCGTCGGGACTGCGATGGCCGGCTATGACGGCCATCGCGGCTCGGTCTACTACCTTGCGGTGGCGCCGGGACACCAGCGGCTTGCCATTGGCCGCAGCCTGATGGCGCAGGTTGAGCAGCAACTGCTGGCCATGGGTTGCCCCAAGCTCAATGTGCTGGTGCGCACCACCAATGTGCAGGTGGTGGCGTTCTATGAAAAACTGGGTTACGCCCGGGACGATGCCTTCAGTCTGGGCAAGCGCCTGATTCCCGATCTTTGAATTCGGGCGCTGGCAGGGAAGGCTTGGTCTGGCGGCTGATTTTCCATTCGACAAACAAAAAAGCCGTTGCGGTTGCAACGGCTTTTGAATGTTTTGGTGCCCAGAAGAGGACTCGAACCTCCACGATGTTACTCGCTAGTACCT
>DAOPUP010000150.1:0-6157 GCA_035350655.1 Acidovorax sp.
ATGGCCTCGAGCTTTTCGGTGTTGATGACCACGCTCTTCCAGGTCAGCGGAATCGCACCTCCGGTGTAACCCGTGCCACCCCCGCGCGGGATGATGGTGAGCCCCAGCTCGATGCAGCCCTTGACCAGACCGGCCATCTCTACTTCGGTGTCGGGGGTGAGCACCACAAAGGGGTATTCGACGCGCCAGTCGGTGGCGTCGGTCACGTGGCTCACGCGCGAGAGGCCGTCGAACTTGATGTTGTCCTTGGCCGTCAGACGCCCCAGCGTGCGCTGAATCTGGCGGCGCAGCGTGGCAGCCTGTTCGAACGTGGCATCGAATTGCGTCACCGCGCGGCGTGCTGCCTGTGCCAGCTCGCCCACCAGGCGATCGCGCTCAGCGTCGTCGGCCGGCGTGCGGCGCTTGTCGATCTCACCCAGGCGGTGCTGCAGGGCATCGACCAGCAGCTTGCGACGGGAGGGATTGTCCAGCAGATCGTCTTGCAGGTAAGGGTTGCGCTGCACCACCCAGATGTCGCCCAGCACCTCGTAGAGCATGCGGGCGGAGCGGCCGGTGCGGCGCTCATTGCGCAGCTGGTCAAGCACCTCCCAGGCGGGCGCGCCCAGCAGACGGATCACGATCTCCCGGTCGGAGAACGAGGTGTAGTTGTAAGGAATTTCGCGCAGACGCACAGGCTCGGCAGCCTGCGCCTGCAAGGCAGCCAACGCAATCGGAACATTCATGAAATCTACCTGGGTGGGCGCCACGCGCCCATGAGCATCGGGGAAAGGATTTTATGCCACCGGCCCTGTCCTTGCCGGATTGAGACCACCCTGCCGGGCAGAAGCGCACCCAGCGTATTCAGAACAGCACGCGGCTGCGCAGCGTTCCGGGCACATGGGCCAGCTTGTCCAGCGCCAGGTCGGACGACGCCGCATCGATATCGATCACCACATAGCCAATCTTCTCGTTGGTCTGCAGGTACTGGGCCGCGATGTTGATCTGATTGTCCGAGAAGATGCGGTTGATCTCAGACAGCACGCCCGGCACATTGCGGTGGATGTGCAGCAGACGGTGTTTGCCAGGGTGGGCGGGCAGCGCCACCTCGGGGAAGTTGACCGACGAGGTGCTGGTGCCGTTGTCGCTGTACTTCACCAGCTTTTCCGCCACTTCCAGACCGATATTGGCCTGCGCCTCCATGGTAGAGCCGCCGATGTGGGGCGTGAGGATCACGTTGTCCAGCCCGCGCAGGGGCGACTGGAACTCGTCCTGGTTCGTGCGTGGCTCCACGGGAAACACGTCGATGGCCGCGCCCAACAGCTTTTTGCCCTTGAGGGCCTCGGCCAGAGGCTCGATCTCCACCACTGTGCCGCGCGCTGCATTGATAAGGATGCCCCCGGGTTTCATGGCGGCGATCTCGGCGGCGCCGATCATCCATTGGGTGGCGGGTGTTTCTGGCACATGCAGGCTCACGATGTCACTCTGACCCAGCAGATCGTGCAGACGCTGCACCTGGCGGGCATTGCCCAAAGGCAGCTTGTTGACCACGTCATAGAACGCAACATGCATCCCGAGCGCCTCGGCCAGCACCGACAGCTGCGTGCCAATCGAGCCATAGCCCACGATCCCGAGCGTCTTGCCGCGAATCTCATGGGCGTGGTCGGCCGATTTGAGCCAACCGCCCCGGTGCGCCACTGCATTTTTTTCGGGAATGCCACGCAGCAGCAAGATGGCCTCGGCCAGCACCAGCTCGGCCACCGAGCGGGTGTTGGAGTACGGCGCATTGAAAACGGCAATGCCGCGTTCGCGTGCCGCATTCAAGTCCACCTGGTTGGTGCCAATACAAAAGCATCCCACCGCCACCAGCTTGGGTGCATGGGCGAACACTTCATCGGTCAGCTGCGTGCGCGAGCGGATGCCGACGAAATGGGCGTCTGCCATCTTGCGCTGGAGTTCGTCGTCGGGCAGCGCCCCCGCAATGGCCTCGATCTGCGAGTAGCCGGCCGCGCGGATGACACCCAGCGCAGAGGGATGGATGCCCTCGAGCAACAGGAATTTGATCTTGCTTTTGTCCAGAGAGGTGGTGGCCATGGCTCATCGGAGGTTGGAAAAACACCTGGCTGGCAGCTGCACGAGGCACCGCAAGCCATCAGGGACGCAAGCATGATGCATTGCACAAAAATCCGCCACCTTCCCCGCAATGGCCTTGACGCCTTCCATGAATTGGCTGCAGCGACTTTGTGAACGTCACAATGCCGCGCCACCCCAATGCTCAGCGGGTTTCCCCGGTTGTTGGGGAAAAAAGCCTGTGCGACAACGACATATTGCCGACATAAACACCACGTAGCATCGCATCTTTGTATCTTTGTCATTCTGGAGAAGTAGTCATGCAATTGAAGCATCTGGCCCTGACCGCCGCCCTTGCCACCACCTGGTGCGTTTCGGCGCAAGCCCAAACAGAAATCCAGTGGTGGCATTCGATGACGGCCGTGAACAACGAGTGGGTCACCGACCTGGCCAAACAATTCAACGAGAGCCAGAAGGAATACAAGGTGGTGCCGACCTTCAAGGGCGCATATGACGAAAGCATGACCGCCGCCATTGCCGCTTTCCGCTCGGGCAATGCGCCACATATCCTGCAGGTGTTTGAAGTGGGCACCGCCACCATGATGGCCAGCAAGGGCGCCACCGTGCCCGTGGGCAAGGTGATGCAGGACGCCGGCGCGGACTTCGACCCCAAGGCCTACATCCCCGCTGTGGCGGCTTACTACACGGCCCCCAACGGCCAGATGCTGAGCTTCCCGTTCAACAGCTCCACCACCATCTTCTATTACAACAAGGACGCCTTCAAGAAGGCCGGCCTGAACGCCGACAAGGCCCCCGCCACCTGACCCGAAGTGTTTGAAGCCGCCAAGAAACTCAAGGCCAGCGGCCACAGCTGCCCCATGACGCTCGCCTGGAACGGCTGGACCCAGCTGGAGTCGTTCTCGGCCTGGCACAACGTCGAATTTGCCACCGAGAAGAATGGCCTGAGCGCCAACGGCTACAAGGCCCGCATGAAGATCAACTCGCCGCTGCATGTGCGACACATCGACAACCTGGCCAAGGCCGCCAAGGCGGGTGAGTACCTGTACAAGGGCCGCGGCTCTGCAGCGCAAGCTTCGTTCACCGCGGGTGAATGCGCCATGATCCAGACCTCGTCGGGCTTCTACGGCGACGTGGCAAAGAACGCCAAGTTCGCTTACGGCCTGGCCCCCATGCCCTACTACCCCGACGTGAAGGGCGCACCGCAGAACACCGTGATCGGCGGCGCATCGCTGTGGGTAATGGCCGGCAAGAAGCCTGCCGAATACAAAGGCGTGGCCAAGTTCTTCGAGTTCCTGTCACAAACCAAGGTGCAGGCGGCCAGCCACCAGCGCACAGGCTATCTGCCCATCACCATGGGCGCCTACGAGCTGACGGACAAGTCCGGCTTTTACGCCAAGAATCCGGGCACCGATGTGGCGGTGAATCAGATGGTGCGCAAGGTGACCGACAACTCCCGCGGCATCCGCCTGGGCAACTACGTGCAGATCCGCACCATTGAGGACGAGGAACTCGAGCAGGTCTGGTCCGGCAAGAAATCCGCCAAGGAAGCCCTGGATGCCATCGTGAGCCGCGGCAACGAGCTGCTGGCCCGTTTCGAGCGTTCCTACAAGCAATAAGGGCCTGGCGCCCGATGGGGCGCCTACCCCCACCAGCGGCCCCGGTCACCGGGGCCGTTTCACCTCCCCCGACGGCTGCACTGTGCACCGGCGGTTTTTTTGTTTATGACCGTCATGGAAAAACGCGTACTTTTCCGCTCGGCATGGCTGCCCTGGGTGCTAATTGCCCCACAGCTGCTCATCATCGGCATCTTCTTTTTCTGGCCTGCCGGTCAGGCCGTGCTCCAGTCCTTCCAGATGGAGGATGCCTTCGGCATGAGCAAGGAATGGGTGGGTCTGGACAATTTCCGCCAGTTGGTGGACAACCCTTCGTACCTCGACTCGTTCCAGCGTACGGCCGTTTTTTCGTTGCTGGTGGCGGGCCTTGGCATCGTGGTGTCGCTGATCCTGGCCATCTTTGCAGACCGCATCGTGCGCTTCGCCGTGGTCTACAAGACCCTGCTCATCGTGCCTTATGCCGTGGCGCCGGTGATCGCCGGCGTGCTGTGGGTGTTCCTGTTCTCGCCGTCCATCGGCGTGGTCGCCTATTACCTGGGCGCACTGGGCTACAACTGGAACCACATGATGAACGACGGACAGGCCATGGCACTGATCGTGATCGCATCGGTATGGAAACAGATTTCCTATAACTTTCTGTTCTTTCTGGCAGGCCTGCAGTCCATTCCCAAAGCACTGATCGAGGCCGCCTCCATCGATGGCGCGGGGCCCTGGCGCCGCTTCTGGAACATCCAGTTGCCGTTGCTGTCGCCGACCACGTTCTTCCTGCTGGTGATCAACATCGTCTACGCCTTCTTCGACACCTTCGGCATCATCGACGCGGCCACACAGGGCGGCCCGGGCCAGTCGACATCAATCCTCGTCTACAAGGTCTACCAGGACGGCTTCAAGGCGCTGGACCTGGGCGGCTCTGCCGCGCAGTCGGTCATTTTGATGTGCATCGTGGTGGCGCTCACGGTGGTCCAGTTCCGCTATGTGGAAAAGAAGGTGCAGTACTGACATGCACTTCCCTTTCTTTCCCTCTGCCTTGCATTCCGTGAACCCGGAGGCCGTCCATGGTTGATCGCAACCCCTGGCTCAATTTTCTGTCCCACGCCGTGCTCGTCCTCGGCGCGGCCATCGTTGCCTTTCCGCTGTACCTGGCGCTGATCGCGTCCACCCACACGGCAGACGCCATCGTGCAGTCGCCCATGCCGCTGCTGCCCGGCGCGCACCTGTGGGAGAACTATCAGGCCGCGCTGTTCGGCTCAGGCAAGCTGGGCTCCAACACCAACGTCGTGCACATGATGGGGGTGAGCTTCGTGGTGGCCATGGTCATCACCGTGGGCAAGATCGCGATCTCGCTGCTGTCGGCGTTCGCCATCGTGTACTTCCGCTTTCCGTTCAAGATGCTGTGCTTCTGGGCCATCTTCCTGACGCTGATGCTGCCCGTGGAAGTGCGCATCCTGCCCACCTACAAGGTCGTGGCCGACCTGGGCCTGCTCAACAGCTACGCCGGGCTCACGCTGCCGCTGATCGCCTCGGCCACGGCCACTTTCCTCTTCCGCCAGTTTTTCCTGACGGTCCCGGACGAACTGGTGGAGGCCGCACGCATCGACGGCGCCGGACCCATGCGTTTTTTCAAGGACATCCTGGTGCCGCTGTCCAAGACGTCGATCGCGGCCTTGTTCGTGATCCAGTTCATCTATGGCTGGAACCAGTACCTCTGGCCCCTGCTGATGACCACCTCGGAGGACATGTACCCCGTGGTGATCGGCATCAAGCGCATGCTGGCCGGCGGCGAAGCGGCCGTGGACTGGAACATCGTCATGGCCACCGCCCTCATCGCCATGCTCCCCCCCACGGCCGTCGTCATCCTGATGCAGAAGTGGTTTGTGAAAGGCCTGGTGGACACGGAGAAGTGACCCTGTCCATTAGCTCCTCTCGCAGCTTCTGCCCTCCTGAAAACGCATCAATTTTTATGGCATCCATTTCACTCAACAGCATCGTCAAGCGCTATGGCACCGGCCAGGCGGCCGTGCCCGTCATCCACGGTGTCAACGCTGAAATCAAGGACGGTGAATTCATCGTGATCGTCGGCCCCTCGGGTTGCGGAAAATCCACGCTGCTGCGCATGGTGGCGGGCCTGGAAGAGATTACCGGCGGCACCATATCGATTGGTGCGCGCGTGGTCAACAACCTCGAGCCCGCGAAGCGCGACATCGCCATGGTGTTCCAAAACTACGCGCTGTACCCGCACATGAGCGTGTTCGACAACATGGCCTATGGCCTGAAGATCGCCAAGGTGGCCAAGGAAGAGATCAAGGCCCGCGTGGACAAGGCCGCCAAGATCCTCGAACTGGGCCACCTGCTCGAACGCAAGCCGCGTGCGCTCTCGGGCGGCCAGCGCCAGCGCGTGGCCATGGGCCGCGCCATCGTGCGTCAGCCGCAGGTGTTTCTGTTTGACGAGCCGCTGTCCAACCTCGACGCCAAGCTGC
>DAOPUP010000151.1:0-3897 GCA_035350655.1 Acidovorax sp.
GCGGTGAGCGCGCCTTCCACAGCGGCTTTCAGCAGCGATTGGCGGTACTGCGCCAGCTTCTTTTGCGCGGCTTTGAGCTCGGCCACCCCGGCATCAAGGTCGGAGAGCAGTTCTTCGAGTTTGGCGACGATGCGGGTTTGTTCGGCAAGGGGCGCAACATGAATCTCCGCAGTGCCGAGAGTCTTTAGATAAACACCTTTCTGAGCTGTGCCCTTGGCGTTATCCGTGAGCCACCGCTGTTGCTCTGGCGAGCTCAAGGCGTATGCCAAGTAACGTGCTGATATTCCGCGCGGCTTGAGAACTGCAACGCTTCGCTGTAGCGCAAATGGTGGGTGATTGGCAGCAACAACTGCTGCTCGACCAATTGTTCCAACAATCGTGAGCAAAACATCGCCGGGCGTCACTTGCGTCCGTGCGTTTTCCACTTCGAAAGCGCTTTCGCTGATGAAGCGGTATTCGTCAAACAACACACTGAAATAGTTGATATTTCGCGCACTCAGCATGGGCTTTCCGGACTCGACTGCTGGCGGTGGGTTGTGAGATCCGTCCACCAGTCGCTCGCACAGTTCCGCAAGGGCAATAGTTTCCCAACTTCCCGGTACTTTATTCACGCCACCAGCTCCCAATTCATTTCATCCATCAGCGTATCCAGCTCCTTGCCAAACAGCCCCCACGCTTTCTGCAGCCCGCCCTTGTCCGCCAGCTCGGCGTAATCAAAATCGTCGCGGTGGATGGCGCAGCTGCTGGCAATGTGCTCTTTCATCAGCCGCAGCCACTCGGTCTGCTCGGGCGTAAAGGCGGTGCCGCGCTGGGCGTTGTGCCGAAAAATCCAGGCCTGAAAGCGCTTGTCCACTTCGTCGGCAAAGGGCTTGAGTTCGGCGCCTTCGCCGTCCAGCCCCAGCGCAAAGCGCACCAGGCTGACCAAGTCGGTGAGCTGGCGTTTTTTGTCCGCGCCTTTCACCTGCGCTGCCTGCACGCGGGCATAGGCGCTCCACAGGCGTTCGGTGGTCAGCATCAGCGGTGGTTTGGCCAACTGTTCGTGCAGCTCTTCGATCAGGTCGAAGGTGAGCGCGCGGCGCTGGTAGGGCTGCTGGTAGAAAAAATCCAGCGCCGCAATTTCGTCTTTGTGCTGTTGCAGGTAGTCGGCAAAGGTCTGTACCACCGCCTTGGCCTGCGCCTCGGCCTGCTCGGAAAAGCCCGCGAAGTTGACGGTATCAAGGTTGATGTGGTCGATGAGCTGCTCGCGTTCGCGGCGGGCGTTTTCGATTTCGTCGCGCAGCGCGGGTTGGTCAAACGGGGCGCAGGCGGCGGCCACGCGGGTGGCGCGGGCGGCTTCCAGCTCTTGCGGCAGCAGGGTGTCTTCGCTGCGGGTGATGCCCTGGGCCTGCGCGCTGGCCAGCGCGGTTTGCACGATGGCGTCGGGGTTGAGCGCGGTTATCAGGCCCTTGCCCAACTCGGCCACGGGGATGCCGCCGCTGGCTTTTTCAATGCGCGCCTGTGCCTTGCCGTCAAGCTGCTTGGCCAGGCGCACCAGGCGGTTGGCCAGCGATAGCACGGTGTCGTCGTCGCGGCTGCCCATGGCAACGCCTTGCAGCAGGTCTTTGAGCGGAACGCCGGGTTTTTTCTCCAGCGGGCGGCTTTCGGTTTTGAGCGACTTTTCCACGCCCACGGCGTCGATCAGCACAAAGCGGGTTTTGGCGCCGTCGGCACTGTTGCTGACGCGCTTCAAGCTGTCGCCGTCGAGGCTGCGCACGCCCCGGCCTTTCATTTGCTCGTAGTAGCCCTTGCTGCGCACGTCGCGCATGAAGAGCAGCACTTCCAGCGGCTTGACGTCGGTGCCGGTGGCGATCATGTCCACGGTGACGGCGATGCGCGGGTGGTAGTCGTTGCGAAAGCTGCTGAGGATGCTGTCGGCGTCTTCTTCGGCGCGGTAGGTGACCTTTTTGCAGAAGGCGTTGCCTTGGCCATACACCTCGCGCAGGATGCGGATGATGTCGTCGGCGTGGCTGTCGGTCTTGGCAAAGATGAGGGTTTTGGGCGTTTCTTTGCGGGTTGGGAAGATCTGCGTTTCCACGGCGGTTTTCATGGCCTGGATGACCTGGCGGATCTGGCTCACGTTGACCACGGAGCGGTCCAGCTCTTTGCCGGTGTAGGCGGTGTCTTCTTCGGTTTCGCTCCAGCGCTTTTTGCGGGTTTGCCGGTCGCGGTGGTCCACCCATTCTTTGGCCTTGAGCTCGGCGCCTTTTTGCGTGACCTCGGTTTCGATGGTGTACACGTCGTAGCCCACGTTGACGCCATCGGCCACGGATTGCTCGTAGGTGTATTCGGCCACGATGTTTTCGTTGAAGAAGCCAAAAGTGCGCTTGTCGGGCGTGGCGGTCAGGCCGATCAGGCTGGCGTCAAAGTAGTCGAGCACCTGCTTCCACAGGTTGTAGATGCTGCGGTGGCATTCGTCGATGACGATGAAGTCAAACGTTTCCACCGGCACGGCCGGGTTGTAGCGCACCAGCTTTGCCTGGCTGGCGGTTTGCTGCACCTCGTTCAGCGACAGGTCTTCGGCCGATTCGTCGATGGGCTCGCCACTCAAAATGGAATACATGCGCTGGATGGTGCTGATGCACACCTGCGCGTGCGGGTCGATGCTGGGCGAGGCCAGGCGCTGCACGTTGTAGAGCTCGGTGAACTTGCGGCCATCGTCGGGCGGCGTGTAGGCCATGAATTCCTGGTGCGCCTGTTTGCCCAGGTTGCGGGTATCGACCAGAAACAGGATGCGCTTGGCACCGCCAAACTTGAGCAGGCGGTACACCGACGTGATGGCGGTGAAGGTTTTGCCCGCGCCGGTGGCCATGTGCACCAGGGCGCGGGGTTTGTTGAGCGCCAGCGACTTTTCCAGCCCGGTGACGGCGCTGATTTGGCAGTGGCGCAGGTTTTGCTCGGGCAGCGCGGGCATTTGCTCGGCCAGGCGGCGGCGCAGGGTGTCTGGTTGTGCCAGCCACGCTGCCAGCGTTTCGGGCTTGAAGAAATGAAAGATTTCGCGCGAGCGCGGCGCGGGGTCGGCGCCGTCGGTAAAGCGGATGATCTGGCCGGTGGCCTCGAACAAAAAGCGCAGCGGCGTGCTGTCTTTGCGCCATTTGAGGTTGGCGCTGGCGTAGCGCTCGGTCTGGGCCTCCGTCGCGGTGAGGTTTTCGCCAGCGCTGTCTTTTTTGGCTTCGATCACGCCCACGGGCTGCCGGTGGACAAACAGCACATAGTCGGCGGGGCCGGTGTCGGTGGGGTGTTCGCGCACTGCCACTCCGGTGGCTGCGCCCAGGTTGAGCGCCTTCATGTCTTGCACCACCCAGCCGGCCTGGGCGAGCTTGCGGTCGATGGATTCGCGGGCCAGTGCCTCGGGCGTCATGGGCGTCCTTCAGGGGGAGTGGGTGGGGCGGGGAACTCGCCCATTATCAGGACAAGGTTTTGGGCGGCTTACACACTATAACAATGATAGCTACTAGCGCTTACCAGACAAGCGCTAGAGGCCAAAAACACCCAAACATCATGGAACCAGTTCGGCGGCCAGCCAGCCGCGCAGGCTGTTGATGAACGCCCAGGCCTGCACGCGCGGCAGGTCTTGCAGGCGCACCACGGCCTCGGTCAGGCGCCCCTCGCGCAGGGCCACGGCGCGGCCCACGCCGGGCAGCAGGCCGCAGGCCAGCGGGGGGGTGACCCAGCGGCCGTCCAGCAGCATGGCAATGTTGCCGAAGGTGGTTTCGGTGATCTCGCCCGCTTCGTTCCACAGCACCGTGTCGAACACACCGGGCGTGGTGGGCGCCAACGCGGCGTAGTGCGCGCGGCGCGTGGTTTTGTAGCGCACGAATTCGCCATGGGCCTCTGGCAGCGGGCGGCCCGCCAATTGCA
>DAOPUP010000151.1:3997-6100 GCA_035350655.1 Acidovorax sp.
GGTGATGCCGCTGCCGATGCCGCAGGTGGCGGTGGTGGCGCCGTCGGCCCCGGCGCGCAGCACCACGGTGCGGATGGGCACGTTGAAGGTGGCGGCCACGCTGCACAGGCCATCGGGCCCGGCCACGCCCGCCGGCCGCACCACGCCGACAGCGCCGCAATACACGCCGCGCGGCGCGGATTCGAGCGCACGAATCATCTGCATGGCGCGCACCTTGGGCGCGCCGGTGACCGAGCCGCAGGGGAACAGCGCAGCAAACACGTCGCTCAAGGTGGTGCCGGGCCGGGTGCGGGCCTGCACGTCCGACGTCATCTGCCACACGGTGGGCAGGCCCTCGGTGTGGAACAGCGCGGGCACGCGCACGCTGTGCGGCTGGGCGATGCGCGAGAGGTCGTTGCGCAGCAGGTCCACGATCATGACGTTCTCGGCGCGCTCTTTGGGCGAGGCGCGCAGGTGGGCGGCCTGGGCGGCGTCTTGCTCGGGCGTGGCGCCGCGCGCTGCCGTGCCCTTCATGGGGCGGGCCAGGATGCGACCGCCGCCGGGCGCGTCCTGCCAGTCAAAAAACAGCTCGGGCGACACTGACAGCAGCTGCTCGGGCCCGGCCACAAGGCACGCGGCATAACCGCCGGGCTGGGCGCGTTGCAGCGCCGCAAACAGCGCGGCCGCACTGCCCTGGCGCAAAGCGCCGGTGAGCGGCGCGGTGTAGTTGACCTGGTAGAGCTCGCCCGCGCCGATGGCCTGCTGGATGCGGGCCAAGGCGGCGTCGAAACCGGCACGATCGGGGCCACCGGTCCAGTCGACCAGCGCAGCGGGCTCGGAGTCAACAGCTCCATCGGCAGGCCAGGGCAGCGGCGCGTCGTACACGGCAAACCACGCCAGCGGGCCGTCGGCGGCATGGGTTTGCAGGGCGGCGTCAAAGGCCGCTGCGGCTTCGTAGCGCACATGGCCGACGCACCAGTGGCCGCGCTGTGCGGCGGCATGCACGGCGTCGAGCACGGCGCGCACGTCCTGCAGCTGGTGGGCTTGCAGCACCTCGCGCGGGGCGCCAAAGGCTTGGCGCAGGCGCGGCGCGCTGCGGTCGTGCGGGTCGGCAAAGTCAATGTGCGCAGTAAGGGTCAAATTGGCCTCCAGCGCTTTATTTCATTGCACCTATAGCTATTATAAAAAGAGCAATCAACCCCCGGCATTGCACCGGGGGCAGGCATCAGGCCGCGCCGATGTTCGGCACCAGGCCGGTGGTGGGGCGGCCGCTTTTCAGCGCGGCCGTGAACGCCAGCATGCGGTCGATGGGCTGGCGCGCGCGCGGGATGAGGGCCGGGTCCACCGCGATGGCGTTGGTGCCGGTTTCGAGCACGCGGGCCACGTCGGCCAGGCCGTTCATGGCCATCCAGGGGCAGTGGGCGCAACTTTTACAAGTGGCACTGTTGCCGGCAGTGGGGGCCTCGTAAAAGATTTTCCCGGGGTTCAGCGTGCGCAGCTTGTGCAGCATGCCGTTGTCGGTGGCCACGATGAACTCGGTGGCATCCATGCTGCGCGCGGCGTTCAGGATGCCCGAGGTGGAGCCCACGGCATCGGCCAGGGCGATCACGTCGGCGGGGCTTTCGGGATGCACCAGCACCTTGGCCTGCGGGTGCTCTTTTTTGAGCAGCTCCAGCTCCAGTGCCTTGAATTCGTCGTGCACGATGCAGGCGCCGTTCCACATCACCATGTCGGCGCCGGTTTCGCGGCGGATGTAGTCGCCCAGGTGCCGGTCAGGCGCCCACAGAATCTTCTGGCCCTGCTCTTTGAGGGCGCGCACGATGTCCAGCGCGCAACTCGACGTGACCAGCCAGTCGGCGCGCGCCTTCACGGCGGCGCTGGTGTTGGCATAGACCACCACGGTGCGGTCGGGGTGGGCGTCGCAGAACGCACTGAACTCTTGCACCGGACAGCCCAGATCCAGCGAGCAGGTGGCGTCGAGGTCGGGCATCAGCACGGTTTTTTCGGGCGAGAGGATCTTGGCCGTCTCGCCCATGAAGCGCACGCCGCTCACCACCAGCGTCTGCGCCGCATGGTCGCGGCCAAAGCGCGCCATCTCCAGCGAATCGCTGACGATGCCGCCGG
>DAOPUP010000152.1:0-6096 GCA_035350655.1 Acidovorax sp.
CCCTGGGCCTGCGCCAGCGACAGGAACTGCCAGCTCAGCCACAGCAGCGACAGCACCACCAGCGGCAGCGCCACGCGCGCAATCAGCTTGCGCACCAGCTGCACCATCGAGCCGCTGATGAGCAGCATCACCACGCCGCCCCACGCCAGTGTGGCCAGCACCGGCCAGTGCGCGCCCGCCATGCTGCCCCCCAACGCCCCTGTCTGCTGGCCAATGGCCACGGTGGCATCGCGCATCACCACCAGCTCGAAGGTGCCCCAGCCTGCCAGTTGCACGATATTGAGCAGGATGGGCAGGCCCGCAAACGTGCGGCCGTACACCGCATGCATGAGGCCCGCGCTGGCCAGGCCGCTGTCGCAACCCAGCCTGGCCACCCAGCCCAGCAGGCCGGCGCCCAGGATGGAGCCCGCCACGATGGCCCACAGGGCCTCCTGGGTGCCCAGCGCGGGCATCAAATAGGCGCCCACCTGCATCACCAGCAGGCCCACGCCCAGGCTGAACCACAGCGAGGCATGGTCGTGCCAACGAAAGACGCGGCGATCGGCGGCGATGGGGGCCAGCGCTTCGTTCGTACGGGCCGTGGCGGTGGATGTGGGGGGCATGCGGTCTCCTGGCATGTTGACAACGAAATTCGGCTCTAGTGCTTCTATTTAAAGCGCTATTAGCTATTGAAAAAATAGCATTATCGCGCCCGCTGCAGGCAGCGTCAGCGCATCAGCTCTTCCACCGGAACCGGCGGGCCAAACAGGTAGCCCTGGCAGGTGTGGCAGCCGTTGCTGGCGAGATGTTCGCGCTGCTCCTGGGTTTCCACGCCTTCGGCGATGGCGTCCAGTCCCAGGCTGTTGGCCAGGGTGACGATGGTGCACACGATGGCCGTGGCGCGCGGGTCGGTGCCCAGGCTGTGCACGAAGCTCTGGTCGATCTTGAGCTGGCTCAAGGGCAGGTGGCGCAGGTAGGCCAGCGACGAATAGCCGGTGCCGAAGTCGTCGAGCGAGAAGTTCACGCCATGCGCCTTCAGTGCGCTCATCTTGGTGATGGCGTCCTGCGGGTTGTCCAGCAGCAGGCTCTCGGTGAGTTCCAGCTTGAGGCGGTGCGCCGGCGCGCCGGTGTGCTCGAGCACCTGCAGCACCTGGGCCACGAAGTCGGTCTGGCGCAGTTGCCGGCCGCTGACGTTCACCGCCAGCGTGAGCGCTTCGTGCCCAGGCTCTGTGGCCCAGCGCGCGAGCTGCTCGCAGGCGGTCTGCAGCACCCACTGGCCCAGGGGCAGGATCAGCCCGCTGTCTTCCGCCAGAGGAATGAACTCGGCGGGAAGGACCAGGCCGCGCCGGGGGTGGTTCCAGCGCACCAGCCCCTCGGCGCCCACGATGTGGCCATGCGCATCGACCTGGGCCTGGTAATAAAGCTGCAGCTGGCCCTCCTGCAGGCCGGTGCGCAGGTCCTGCTCCAGAGCCATGCGGTTGACCACGGCGGCGTGCATCTCGGGGTCGAAGAAGCGCACGGTGTTGCGTCCCGACTCCTTGGCCTGGTACATGGCCAGGTCGGCGTGTTTCATCAGGTCTTCGGGGCGCACGGCGTCGTCCGCAAACAGCACCACCCCGATGCTGCAGGAGCTCTGGACAGCCTGGCCCGCCAATGCCACGGGGGCTGCCAGGGCCTGCAGCATGGCTTCTCCCACTGCCTCCGCTTGCCGTGCAGCCTGGTTCGCTTCCGGGCTGAGGTCTTCGAGCACCACCACGAATTCATCGCCGCCCAGCCGAGCCACGGTGTCGCCCCCGCGCACCGCAGCCACCAGGCGCTGCCCCATTTCCAGCAGCAGCAGGTCGCCCTGGTCGTGGCCCAGGCTGTCGTTGACCAGCTTGAAGTTGTCGAGATCGATGAACATCAGCGCGCCCTGGTGCTGCGTGCGCCCGCAGGTGCGCAGGGCCTGCTGCAGGCGGTCGATCAGCAGGCGCCGGTTGGGCAGGCGGGTCAGCGGGTCGTAATAGGCCAGGTGGCGGATTTCTTCCTCGGCCGCCTTGCGCTGGGTGATGTCGGTGAGGGTGCTGACATAGTGCGTCACCACGCCCGCCTCGGTCTTGACGGCGGTGATGGTCAGCCAATCGGGAAAAATGGCGCCGCTTTTGCGGCGGTTCCATATTTCCCCCGACCAGGCGCCGACGCTGGCGATGGCCTGTTGCATCGCGGCATAGAAGTCGGGCCCGTGGCGCCCGGACTTCATCAGCGCCGGGGTCTGCCCGATGGCCTCTTCGGCGCTGTAGCCGGTGATCTCGGTAAACGAGCGGTTCACACGCAGGATCACGCCCCGCGTGTCGGTGACGAAGATGCCTTCCTGCGATTCGAAGGCGATGGCGGCGATGCGCAGGTTCTCCTGCGCGTGCTGCAGTTCGTGGTGGTAGTTGGTGAACAGGTGGCGCGACCAGCGCGAGAAACCGAACGAACCGGCCAGGCCCAGGGCGAGTGCGCCGAGCAGCATCAGCGCCAGTTCCATCCGCTGCTGGATATTGCCCTGTTCCTGGGCCTGGATGGCGGCGCGCAGCGTCGAATGCAGCTCGTCGTTGAACATCGACGTCACCAGCACCCAGCCCCAGGGCGCGTAGGTGCTGACCAGGGCGGTCTTGCGGCCCGGCGGCTCGTTGCTGTGCGCACCGGGGCGGGGCCAGTCGTATTCGACGAAGCCGCCACCGCTTTGTGCGGCCGCGCGCAGTTTCTCCAGCGCCCGCTGTTCCACCAGGGGCATTTGCGCGGGCAGCAGCCCTTCGATCGATGCATCGCTCGGGCTGAGCAGCAAACGCCCCTCGGTGTCGATCAGGCCGACCGAGCCGCTGGCGCCAAAGCGCAGCGCACGCAGGCGCTGCTTTGCCTCCTGCTGTTGCAGGTTTTCCCATTCATGCAGGTAGTCGCCCGTGCCGATGAGCCAGTCGTAGGGCGCGAAGTGGCGCACATAGGCCACCTTGTCGCCCATGGTCTGCGGCGTGTCCGGACGGTACCAGCGGTAGCGAAAGAACCCGCTGCCCTGGGGGCGGCGTGCGGCCTCGACAAGCCCGCGCATGACGAAGGTGCCCGCGTCGTCGCGGTTGTCGATGCCGGCGTGGCCCTCGTATTGCGGTGCAGTGGGCAGCAGCACGAAGCGGCCCTGCATGTCGTCGATGAAGAAATACCCCCGGCCGTCGAAGAAGCGCGTTGGCCGCAGGGCCTCGACGATGAGCTTTTGCACCTGCTCAGGCGGGTGGTGGGCGGCCTCTCGGTCATGCAGGGCCTGGGCGATCTGCATGGCCGAATCGACCTGCTCAACGGCGCTGCGGCGCAGCACATCCTCGGTGCGCATACGCAGAAACTCCAGGTAGCCCACCGCCGACTGCACCTCGGTGGTGAGGCGCTCTCTTTGCTGCTGCGTGATGACCTGTTCGATGCGCTCGAACGATGCGCGGTGCTCGCGCTCGTTGCGCCACGAGTAAAAAGCCGCCATGGCGAGCGTGACCACCAGCACCAGGCACAGTGTGCCGATCAGGTGCAACCGGGGCATGGTGGTTTCGTTCGCGGAAAGGCGCATCCGATATGTTTCAAATTGTTTGCCAGGATTCTACCGGCTGGCACGGACCATGCCGACGCGCGGCGCCCGACAGGGCTCGCGCAGGGGGAAGTCGCCGCACCGCGGCCGGGGGCGCGCAGCGCCGCCTTCAGGCCGCGAACAGGCTCATGCCGTGGGCCGCACGCCCAAGCGCTGTTGCAATCGCTCGCTGCTGGTCGTGTACTCCAGCGGCAGCTTGTGTCCGGCCAGCCATTCGGCGGCGCCGAAGGCGGCGAGGGTGGCTTCGTGAAAGCCGCACAGGATCAGCTTGCGCTTGCCGGGGTAGCTGTTGATGTCGCCTACGGCATAAACGCCCGGCACGCTGGTGCCAAAGGCCTGGGTGTCCACCACGAGCTGCTTGCGCTCGAGTTGCAGGCCCCAGTCAGCAATCGGGCCCAGGCGGGGCGAGAGGCCGAGCACCGGGACGAGCAGGTCCAGCGGTTGGCGTTGCGGCGCTCCGTCCACATCCACCAGCTGCAGTGCGGTGAGCCGGTTGTTCTCCACCTGCAACCCCGTGATCTGGCCTACCGTGACCTGGATGCGCCCAGCATCCCGCAAGGCCTGCAATTGGCTCAGCAGCTCGGGCGCGGCCTGGAAGGCGTCGCGGCGGTGCAGCAGCGTGATGCGGTCGGGCGCGCGGGCCGTATCGGCCGTGGCAAGCGACAGGGCGCAGGCCACGGCGGCCTCGTCGCCACCGTGCACCACCACATGCTGGCCGGCCGGGGAGAGGGAGGCCGGCAATTGCTGGTAGTGCACCTGGCGGCCCACAAAAGGCGCGATGCCCTCGACCTTGAGCGTGCGTGGCACAAACGCACCAACGCCGGCTGCAATGAATACGCTGCGGGCCAGCAGGTGCGCGCCTTGGGAGGTCTCGACGAGCAGGCGCCCGTCGGCCTGGGGCGCCAGTGCCGCCACCAGCGCATTCAGGTGCCATTGGGGTTGGAAGGGCGCGATCTGGCGCAGCAGCAGCGCTGCCAGCTCCCGCCCCGTGCATACGGGGATGCCCGGAATGTCGTAGATGGGTTTGTCGCCGTACAGCTCGACGCACTGGCCGCCCGCATGGGGCAGGGCGTCGATCAGGTGGGCCTGGATGCCGTGCAGTCCCAGCTGGAACACCTGGAACATGCCCACGGGGCCTGCGCCAATGACCACGGCATCGGCTTCCTGAATCATGCCCGCGCCACCCCAGCGGCGCTCGACACCGCCGCCCCCCTAAGCGAGTGCCGCCGTGGAGCCGGCTCTGCCGGGCCACCGGTGGCGTTCCCCTGGGGGCTGAAGCGCCGCAGCTCCAAGCCTGCCAGTGCAGGCTTGGACGGACTTGAAGAGTTGCCGACTTTGGCGGCAACACCGGACGCTGTGCGGCTCAGGGGGGTCACTTGATCAGGTCGCTGACCTTGCCAGGCTTGCCATTCCACTCGTCGGCGTCAGGCAGGGCGGGCTTGCGCTTGGTGATGCTCTTCCAGCCATCGGCAAAGGCCAGATCGGCGTTGAGCTTGATGAAGGCCAGCTGGTCGGCCGGCAGGTCTTCTTCGGCAAAGATGGCGTTGGCCGGGCACTCGGGGATGCACACGGCGCAGTCGATGCATTCATCGGGGTCGATGACGAGCATGTTCGGGCCTTCGCGGAAGCAGTCCACGGGGCACACGTCCACACAATCGGTGTACTTGCACTTGATGCAGTTTTCGGAGACGACGTGGGTCATGACAGGAGTTGTGTGGGTCGGTGAAAACCCTCGATTTTAGAAGCTTTCACCGACCTGTGGTTACAGGGGCCCTCACCTTGGAGGGGTGACTCTGGGGCTGGAGTGCGGAGCTGGATCAGTTCACCAGCACGGCGCCAGCGGTCTTGTGGCTGGCGGTGTCCACCAGGATCAGCGAGCCGAGCACACGGGCCTGGCCAAAAGCGGCGGCTGGAATCGCCTCTTGCAGCACGAGCTGAACATGGCCAATGGCGTTGGGGTCGAGCTGTGTGGCCGCTTCTTCGGCCAGCGTGTGGATGTTGAGCTTGTGCACCACGGCTTTCACCTTGGCCTTGACCCAGCGGTGGCCGTGCAGCGCCCAGTACACGCGGCCGGCGACCAGGGGCTCGTCGTCCATCCAGGCCACGGTGGTGTGCAGTTCGCGGCTGGCGGGCCATGCGGGCGTGGCGGCGGGGGTGTCGCCGAAGTCGTCGTCGGGCGGGGCGGCGGCTGGGGTGGGAGCAGCCAGGATCCAGTCGCCGCGCGACACATCCACCTCGCGGTCCAGGATGATGCCGGCGCTGGTGCCTGCGGGCACGTCGGTGGGGCGGCGTGCATGGTCCAGCACCTGGGCCACCGTGGCGAGCTGGCCGCTGGGGAAGATCTGCACGGCGGTGCCGGGGGTGACGTGGCCTGCGGCCACGCGGCCCCAGAACACACGGCGGCCTTGGGAGGTGTCGGACGACGACGAGAATTTCTCGACCCACTGCACCGGGAAGGCCAGGGGCAGTGCCGTGTCGGCGGGCGTGTTGGGCAGCGCTTCGAGCACCTGCAGCAGCGTGGGGCCTTC
>DAOPUP010000153.1:0-6090 GCA_035350655.1 Acidovorax sp.
GGGGTTCGGTCAGGCACATGGTGCCGGTCCACTCACCGCTGGTCAGCTTGGGCAGGTACAGGGCCTTTTGCTCGTCGGTGCCGTGCGCGTGCAGGGCTTCGTAGGCACCGTGGCTCAGGCCGGGGTACATGGTCCAGGCCTGGTTGGCCGAGTTCATCATTTCGTACAGGCACTGGTTCAGCACAAAGGGCAGGCCTTGGCCACCGTAGGCGGCGTCGCAGGAGAGCGCCGCCCAGCCACCTTCGACGAACTTGTCGTAGGCTTCCTTGAAACCCGTGGGGGTCTTGACCTCGTGGGTGACTTTGTCCAGCGTGCAGCCTTCTGTGTCGCCACTGATGTTCAGCGGGAAGATCACTTCGGAGGCGAATTTGCCTGCCTCTTCGATCACGGCGTTGATCGTGTCCACATCCACCTCGGCATGCTGGGGCATGGCCTTGAACTCGTCGGTGACCTTGAAGACTTCGTGCATGACGAATTGCATGTCGCGCAGGGGCGGCGTGTAGGTAGGCATGGGGTTACTCCTTGATGGTTTGGGTGGAAAGGGTGAGGGCCTTTGCCGCAGCCGGTTGGCTGCAGCGGGCCAGAATGTTGTTGAACCCCGTGATGGCCCGATCGATGGACCCGGGGGTTTGCAGAAAACGCGCTTCGTAGTGCAGCGCCAGGATGAGACCGTGGATTTCAAAAAGCATCTGCTCGGGGCTGACCTCGTCGCGCAGCTGGCCCAGCTCTTTGCAGTGCTCGATGGCGCGCTTCATGGCGGCGTGCCAGGTCATGACCGAGCTGACCAGCGCATCGCGCACGGGGCCGGTGCGGTCGTCAAACTCGATGGCGCCGCTGATGTAGATGCAGCCCGAGTCGATTTCGATCGAGGTGCGCTTCATCCAGTGGTCAAACAGGGCCCGCAGGCGCGGCACACCGCGCGGCGCCTCCATGGCCGGATAGAACACTTCCTGTTCGAAACGACCGTGGTATTCGCGGATGACCGAGATCTGCAGCTCCTCAAGCGAACCGAAATGGGCGAAAACACCCGACTTGCTCATGCCCGTGACTTGGGCCAGCGCACCGATCGACAGCCCCTCCAGCCCCATGTGGGTGGCCAGGCCCAGGGCGGCATCCACGATGGCTGCTTTGGTCTGCTGACCTTTTTGCAGCGCGCGGCCCCTGCTGTTGGCAGAGCGCGGAGTACGGACGACCTGGGTGGAGTGGGTGGGTGAGGACATGGGCGAAATAAAACGAACGTTCGTGCTATTTTGCAGCATTTTTCATCCACCGCGCACAACCCACAAACAGGAGGGTGAATCAGCCACCCAGGCGTTGTTCGCACGCCACCCGCCAGGCTGCAAGGCTGCCAGAGGGGCGGACGGCTCGCCCGCGCTGCGACGGCAGGCGTCTATGCCATCAGAGCAGCAGCGCGAGGCTAGCGTCCAGATGCTCAGTTGGCAATCGCCGAAAACCCGAACGGGCATAGCGCTGCAGCCGGCCCAGCGTGAAGGCGGTAAGCACACCAGCCACCACCTGAGAATCCACCGTGGGTGTGGCGGAGCCCGCTGAGCCCGCCGCAAGGCGCAGGCACTGGCGCAGCGTGGACTCGATGCGCTCGAAGAACTGGTTCATGCGCTGCTGCAGGCGTTCGTGCTCCAGCACCAGCGCATCGCCCACCATCACGCGCACCAGCCCTGGATTGCGCTCACCAAACTGCAGCAGCAGGGCCACCACGCGCGCTGCCTGGTGGGCGCCGCCTTCGACGGCCTGCCCCGCATCGGCCGGCTCGCGCCCGACGATCTGCGCCACCCGTGTGAACACAGCCTGCTCGATGAAATCCATCAGGCCCTCGAACATCTGGGCCTTGCTGGCGAAGTGGCGGTAAAGGGCCGCCTCGCTCACCGACAGGCGTGCCGCCAGCGCCGCCGTGGTGATGCGCTCGGCGCCAGGCTGCTCCAGCATCTCGGCCAACGCCTGCAGAATCTGCGCCCGACGTTCGCCCGGCTTGGGCCGCTTGCGCGCAGCAGGGCTGTCTCCCGCATCGGTCGTGCTGGCTGGCTCGGGGGGGGGCAGAAGTTCAGACATGCAGTAATCAAGAAGTGAGCGCACGACAGACCGGCCGAGACCGCCAAGGCACGCGGCGCAGCAAAGGCAGCAGAGGCGCACCAGCCGTTGGCACAGCGCCCTTGCACCAGGGCACGCAGGACAGGCGATCCACGTTGTTGGCGTTTTTTGGCAGGGCGTCCATCATGTGTGCAAATGATTCTCGCACAGCCTTTGCGCGCTACTGGCGGACATGCCGGCCCCATGCGCCCCGGCTCAGACGCGCGCCGCATCGGGCGCAAACACCACCGTCACCACCAGGCCTTGCCCTTGCCCGCCAGACCCCAGCGTCAGTGAGGCATGGTGCACGCGGGCGATTTCATCGGCAATGGCCAGCCCCAGCCCCGTGCCCTCGCCCACCGTGCCAGGAACCCGGTAAAAGCGCTGCATCACGCGCCCCAGCTCGGCCTGCGGGACACCGGGGCCATCGTCCTCCACCTGCAAAAACACCTGCGGCGCATGCATGGCATGGCGCCGGACACCACAGCGAATGGTGACCACGCCGGTGGCCGGTGTGTACTTGATGGCGTTGTCCACCAGGTTGGACAAAAGCTCGCGCAGCAGCCAGCCGTGACCGCTCACCTGCACGGACTGCACTTCGAGCCCCAGGTCGAGCCCCTTGCCCGTGGCCGCGTCCAGAAAGTTTTCGAGCAGGGCCTCGCACAGGTCCTTCAGGTCTACGCGCTGGGGCGGCTGGGCATCGAGGCTGCGCGCGTCCGCCCGCGACAGGGCCAGCAACTGGTGCGCCAGCTGCGAGGTTCGCCGCGTGGCATCGCGCAGCTTCTCGATCTCTGAAGCACCTAAAACAATAGCACCATGCAATTGCCCCGCTTGGGCTGGAGTGCGATCTTTATCAAAATTGAGCGCCAGGGGCGCAGCCACCGAGGCGCGCGCCATCAAGGCCCACGCCTCCACCTGGGCCTGCAGCCCGGCCAGTGGCGTGCGCAACTGGTGGGCCGCATCCGCGACAAAGCGGCGCTGCCCCTCCGCCTGCGCATTCACCAGGGCGAACAGTCGATTGAGCGAGTGCACCAGAGGGCGCACCTCCGAGGGCGATGCCGCTTCATCAATCGGACTCAGGTCGCGGGGCGAGCGGCGCTCCACGGCATCTGCCAGGTCCACCAGCGGCTTGAAGGCCCGGCGCACGGCCCAATGAATGGCCCATCCCGCCGCTGCCAGCAGCACCAAGTTGGGCAGCAGCACCCGCGCCAGCAGTTGCTGCGCCCATTGCTGGCGCGGGTCAGAGCCGTCGGCAAGCGCCACCACCAGGTCGCCTGCGCCCGTGCGCCCGCGCTGCACCGCCACGCGGTAGGTGACGCCGCCATATTCCACGCTGTGGAACTCGGGCACCTGCGTAGAGGGCACGGCGCCATGCACCCAGGCATCACCGAGCAACAGGCGCCCTGTGGTATCGCGCACGCTGTAAGCCACGTAGCCCGCGTTCTGGCGCAGAAAATCCTCCACCGGGGGGGCCAGCAGCAACAAGGGGGGGCTACCAAGGGTGGGAGGCGCCAGCAGCGAATCGGCCAACGCTGGCAGCAGGCGCAGCAGGCGCAGATCGTGCCGCTCGGCCGCCTGGTCCGCCGAGCGGTAGTCGAGCCACACACCCACCAGCGCCAGCACCAGCAAGGGCAGCACCAGCAGCAGCAGCAGGCGGTTGCGCAGATCGGAGGTCATCGCGCGAAGTCGGGGCCGCTGCATGGTGGGCGCCCTGCCTACGGTTGCAGTTCCAGCCGATAGCCAAAGCCACGAATGGACCGCAGGGCCACGCCATGCGGCTCCAGCTTGCCACGCAGCCGCGACACATACACCTCGACGGCGTTGGGCGTGATCTCCTTGTCCCAGCCGGTCAGCGCCTGCAGCAGCTTGTCTTTGCTGGCCGGTTTGGGGGCGTGGATGAGCAGGTATTCCAGCACGGTCCATTCGCGGGGCCCCAGATCGATCACCTGTTCGGCATCCCCCACCCGCACGCTGGCGCGGCGCCCCGCCGTATCGAGCTCCAGCGGGCCAAAGCTCAGCACCGCCGTGGTCGCGGCCTGCGAACGGCGCAACAGGGCGCGCAAACGCGCCAGCAACTCGGGCAGTTCGAAGGGCTTGACCATGTAATCGTCCGCACCCCAATCGAGCCCTTGCACCCGGTCATGCAAGGCATCGCGTGCCGTGAGAATCAGCACCGGCATGGCGGGGCTGGCCATGTCGGGTCGGCGCAGGCGGCGTGTGAGCTCCAGCCCGTCCATGGCGGGCAGGCCGATGTCGATGATGGCCGCATCGAACGACTCGATGCGCAGCACCTCTTGCGCGCGCTCGCCACTGCCCACCCAATCGACGGCATAACCGGCGTCGGTGAGCCCCAGCTTGATGCCGCTGGCCACCATGACGTCGTCTTCGACCAGCAAGAGCCTCATGGGAGTCCAAAAAAGCCAGGTCAGTGGCTTCGAATCATGGTGCCATAGGCCTGATCGGTCAGGATTTCCAGCAGCATGGCATGCGGCACCCGGCCATCAATGATGTGCACGGCGTTCACCCCCGCCTTGGCAGCGTCCAGCGCGCCGGCAATCTTGGGCAGCATGCCGCCGGAGATGGTGCCATCGGCAAACAGCGCATCGATCGCACGCGCCGTGAGGTCGGTCAGCAGGTTGCCCGCCTTGTCCAGCACGCCAGGGGTGTTGGTCAGCAGCATGAGCTTTTCGGCCTGGAGCACCTCGGCCAGTTTGCTGGCCACCACATCGGCGTTGATGTTGTAGCTCTCGTTGTTTGCGCCAAAGCCAATGGGGCTGATGACCGGGATGAAAGCGTCGTCCTGCAGGGCCTTGACCACGCTGGGATCGATGGAAACGATGTCGCCCACCTGGCCCACATCGTGCTCGATGCTCGGGTCCTTGGTGTCCACCATCTTGAGCTTTTGCGCGCGGATCATGCCGCCGTCGCGCCCCGTCAGGCCCACGGCCTTGCCGCCGGCCTGGTTGATCAGGCCCACGATGTCCTGCTGCACCTCGCCGGCCAGCACCCATTCGACCACCTCCATGGTCTCGGCGTCGGTCACGCGCATGCCCTGAATGAAATGGCCCTTCTTGCCCAGGCGATTGAGCGCCGTCTCGATCTGCGGGCCGCCCCCGTGCACCACCACCGGGTTCATGCCCACCAGCTTGAGCAGCACCACGTCCTCGGCAAAATCGGCCTGCAGGTCGGGGTCGGTCATGGCGTTGCCGCCGTACTTGATGACCATGGTCTTGCCATGGAACTTGCGGATATACGGCAACGCCTGGGCCAGAATTTCAGCCTTGTCGCGGGGTGCTATCGAAAGAAGGTCGGTCATGGGGGCGTGCCATCAGGAGAAAACAATGAGGCGCAAATTGTGCCGCATTCGGGCGCACTGCAGGTAAGGGGCGCTAGCCCATGCTCAGCGCCTCAACCACTCAGGCACTTTGAACCGCACGATGGCCATGTAGGCCATCACATAGCTGATCACGAACAGCCCACAAAACGCCATGAGCAAGGGGGTGTTGTTCCAGAACAGCACGGCTGGCACCACGGTCAGCAAAGTAAAGCCCCACAGGTAGGGCGACGTGCGGTTGTTGCGCATCAGCACTCTGCGCGACTCATCGTCGTGGAACACGCTGCGCACAATGCGCCGATAGATCAACTGGTGGAAATGCAGCGCATCGGCAACACCCGGCGACACCCCGCGAACCGTCTTGCGATAGATGGAAAACAAGGTCTCCCACACCGGGTAGATCAGCAGCAGCAAAGGGAACCAGGGCGAGACATCCGCGTTGCGCTGCACCAGGGAAATGCTGGCCATGGCAATCACCACACCCCAGATGTAGGCGCCACCATCTCCCGCGAACAACATGCCTCGGGGGTAATTCCACACCAGAAACCCACCGGTTGCAGCCGCAGTGCATACCAGCAGCGCCACCAGTCCCCGGTCGCCCACCTGCAGCGCCACATGGGCCAGCGCAAGACAGACGATGATGGCCACCATGCCCGCCAGACCGTTGTAAC
>DAOPUP010000154.1:0-6061 GCA_035350655.1 Acidovorax sp.
ATCAAGGGCATTTACCAGCGCAAGGAATACAAGCGCCAGTACCCCGAAGGCGAGTCGATCGCGCATGTGGTCGGTTTCACCAACGTGGAAGACAAGGGCCAGGAGGGCATGGAGCTGGCCTTCAATAGCGAGCTGGCCGGGCGCGCCGGCTCGCGCCGCGTGATCAAGGACCGCCTGGGCCGCGTGGTCGAAGGCGTGGGCGAGACTGTGCCCCCAGTGGATGGCCGCGACATGCAGCTGTCCATCGACAGCAAGGTGCAGTTCTTCGCCTACCAGAAGCTGCGCGACCAGGTGGCCCTTCACAAGGCCAAGGCGGGCAGCGTGGTGGTGCTCGATGCGCACACGGGCGAGCTGCTGGCGCTGGCCAATTACCCCAGCTATGTGCCCGACAAGCGCCAGAACCTGACCGGCGAGCAGCTGCGCAACCGCGCGCTCACCGACGTGTTCGAGCCCGGCTCGACCATGAAGCCCATCACCATCGGCCTGGCGCTCGAATCGGGTCGCTTCAAGCCCGAAACCGTCATCGATACCGCGCCCGGGCGTGTCACGATCACTGGCTCCACCATCAGCGATACGCACAACTACGGTGCCCTCACCGTCGAGGGCGTGATCCAGAAGTCGAGCAACGTGGGCACCACCAAGATCGCCATGCAGCTGCCTGCCCGCGAGATGTGGGAGACCTTCTCTGCCGTGGGCTTTGGCCAGAAGCCGCAGCTCGCCTTTCCCGGTGCGGTGACCGGTCGCCTGCGTCCGTACAAGACCTGGCGCCCGGTCGAGCAGGCCACCATGTCGTACGGCTACGGCCTGTCGGCCAGCCTGTTCCAGATGGCGCGCTCGTACACCGTATTTGCCAACGGCGGGCGCGTGATTCCTGCGACGATGCTCAAAAGCGATCAGCCTGCCATTGGCGTGCCCGTGTTTTCCGAACGCACGGCAGACCAGGTGCGCAAGATGCTGCAGATGGCCGCGGGCCCGGGCGGCACGGGGCAGAAGGCGCAGACCCTGGGCTACTCGGTGGGGGGCAAGTCGGGCACGGCCCGCAAGCAGGTGGGAAAGAGTTACGCCGCCGGCAAGTACCGCGCCTGGTTCACCGGCATGGCCCCCATCGACAAGCCGCGCATCATCGTGGCCGTGATGGTCGACGAGCCCAGCGCCGGCCAGGTGTATGGCGGCCTGGTGGCGGCGCCGGTGTTCAGCGAAGTGGTGCAGCAAACGCTGCGCATGATGGGCGTGCAGCCGGACATGGCCGTCAAGCCGCAGATCGTGACCAACGGGGTGGAGGAGTCGCTGTGATGCACATGCTGACCTCTGTCCAGGACGCCGTGCAATGGCTGCGCGAGCGCGTCACCGGCACCTTGCAGACCGACAGCCGCCACATTGCCCCGGGCGATGGCTTCATTGCCTGGCCCGGCGCTGCAACCGATGGGCGCGCCCATGTGGCCGACGCCATGGCGCGGGGCGCAGTGGCCTGCCTGGTGGAGCAGGAGGGCGTGGATGCGTTCGGTTTCACGGGCGCGCATATCGCTGCCTTGCCGGGCCTCAAGGCCGCCACCGGGCTGATTGCCGCGCAGTGGTTCGATGACCCGGCACAGCAGCTGGCCGTGCTGACCGTGACGGGCACCAACGGCAAGACCAGCACCGCCTGGTGGCTGGCGGGTGCCTTAAATTTGCTATCAAATAAAGAGCAATATGCCAAGGCGGGATGTTCACTGGTAGGCACTTTGGGCATGGGTGTCGTGCCGGCCCTCGAGGCCACGGGCATGACCACGCCCGACCCGGTGCGGCTGCAGCGCGCGTTTCGCCAGTATGCCGACCAGGGGCTGGGCGCTTGCGCCATCGAGGCTTCTTCCATCGGGCTGGCCGAGGCGCGTCTGGCGGGCACGCCGATCCGCGTGGCCGTCTTCACCAATTTCACCCAGGACCACCTCGACTACCACGGCAGCATGGCCGCCTACTGGCAGGCCAAGCGCGCCCTGTTCGACTGGCCCGGTCTGCAGGCCGCCGTGATCAACGTGGACGACCCCGCCGGTGCGCAACTGCACGCCGAACTCTCGGGTGGCGTGCTCGATCTGTGGAGCGTTTCCGCCCAGGGGCCGGCCCGGCTGATGGCGCAGGACATTGCCCTGGGTGACCAAGGGCTGCGCTTCGCCGTGCTGGAGGGGGGCGAGCGGCTGGTGCTGCAGACCCGAGTGATCGGCCACTACAACGTGCTGAACCTTCTGGGCGTGCTGGCCACGCTGCGCAGCCTGGGCGTGCCGCTGTCGCATGCCGTGCAGGCCTGCGCCTGCCTGCAGCCCGTGCCGGGGCGCATGCAGCGGCTGGTGGCGCCGGGGCAGCCGCTGGTGGCGGTGGACTATGCCCACACCCCCGACGCGCTGGACAAGGCCTTGCAGGCGCTGCGCCCGCTGGCGCAAGAGCGCGGCGGCCAGCTGTGGTGCGTGTTCGGCTGCGGCGGCGACCGCGATGCCGGCAAGCGCCCGCTGATGGGCGCCGTGGCGCAACACCATGCCGACTGGGTGGTGGTGACCAGTGACAACCCGCGCAGCGAAGCGCCCGTGGCCATCCTGCACCAGATCCTGCAGGGCACGATTGCGGGCGAGACCGTGCGTGCCGAGCCTGATCGTGCCGCCGCCATTGCGCTGGCCATCGGCGAGGCCGACATGGCCGACGTGGTGCTGATCGCCGGCAAGGGCCATGAGGACTACCAGGAGACTGCTGGCGTGCGCCGGCCGTTCGATGACATGGCGCAGGCGCAGGCAGCGCTGGCCGTCCGGGGAGCCAGCTCATGGGCATGATGAACCTGCAGCAGGCACTGGACTGCATGCGCCAGCGCATTCCCCAGGCGCGCCTGGTGGGCGATGCCACCACGCCGCTGGCACGGGTGCACACCGACACGCGCACGCTGCAGGCGGGCGACCTGTTCGTGGCGCTCAAGGGCGAGCGCTTTGATGCCAACGCCTTTCTGGCCGATGCCCGTGCAGGCGGTGCCGTGGCGGCCATTGCCCATGGCGGGCTGGAGGCCGCAGGCCTGCCCGGCATCGAGGTGCCCGACAGCCTGGCGGCGCTGGGCGCGCTGGCCGCCGGCTGGCGTGCGCAGTTCAGCCTGCCGCTGATCGGCATCACGGGCAGCAATGGCAAGACGACGGTGACGCAGATGGTGGCGTCCATCCTGCGCGCCTGGAAGGGCGAGGCTGCATTCGCCACGCAAGGCAACTTCAACAACGACATCGGCGTGCCCCTGATGCTGCTGCGCCTGCGCGCACAGCACGCCGCCGCGGTGATCGAGATGGGCATGAACCACCCGGGCGAAATCGCCACGCTGGCCGCCATGGCGCAGCCCACGGTGGCCCTCGTCAACAATGCCCAGCGCGAGCACCTCGAATTCATGCACACGGTGCAGGCGGTGGCCGAAGAAAACGGCTCGGTGCTGGCGGCGCTGCCGGCCGATGGCGTGGCCGTGTTCCCGGCAGGCGATGCCTACACCGCCCTGTGGCGCGGTCTGGCTGCGCCGCGCCGCTGCATCACCTTCGGTGAAGGCGGCGATGTGCAATGCCTGCGCGCCACCTGGCAGCAGGGCGCATGGGCGGTGGAGATGGCCACGCCCGCAGGCGCGCTGTCTTGCCGCCTGCAGATCGCAGGCCGGCACAACGTCACCAATGCGCTGGCCGCTGCCGCCTGTGCCGCGGCGGCGGGTGCGCCGCTGCAAGCGATTGCCAGCGGCCTGAATGCCTTCACGCCCGTCAAGGGGCGCTCGCGCGCGCTCAGCGTGCAGTGGGCGGGCCGCGACATCACGGTGGTGGACGACACCTACAACGCCAACCCCGACTCCATGCGCGCCGCCATCGACGTGCTGGCCGCGCTGCCCGCGCCGCAGCTGCTGGTGATGGGCGACATGGGCGAGGTGGGCGACCAGGGGCCGCAGTTCCATGCCGAAGCCGGCGCGCATGCGCATGCGGCGGGCATCGCCCACCTGTATGCGCTGGGCCCGCAGTCGGTGGCCGCGGCGCGGGCGTTCGGGGGCGCACAACATTTTGACAACATGGCATCGCTGCAGGCGGCGGTGCGCGAGGCGCTGCCCCAGGTGGGCAGTGTGCTGGTGAAGGGATCGCGGTTCATGAAGATGGAACAGGTGGTGGAGGCGATGGTCGCCACCTCAGAACAAGAAAAAATCGTCCACCCGGAGGCGCCGCATGCTGCAAGCCATTGATGCCCGCTGTACCTCGCACGGAGGTCTCATATGCTGCTGATGCTGTCGCAATGGCTGCAGGGCCTGTCGCCCGAGTTCGGCTTTTTCCGGGTGTTCCAGTACCTCACCTTCCGCGCCGTGATGGCCGCCCTCACGGCGCTGCTCATCGGCCTGGTGGCGGGGCCCCGGGTGATCCGCCTGCTCACTTCGCTCAAGATCGGCCAGCCGATCCGCGGCTATGCCATGCAGTCGCACCTGTCCAAGAGCGGCACGCCCACCATGGGGGGGGTGCTGATCCTGCTGTCGATCGCGATCTCGACCCTGCTGTGGTTTGACCTGTCCAACCGCTTTGTCTGGATCGTGCTCATCGTCACCCTGGGCTTTGGCGCCATCGGCTGGGTGGACGACTGGCGCAAGGTGGTCCACAAGGACCCCGAGGGCATGCGCTCGCGCGAAAAGTATTTCTGGCAGTCGGTGATCGGCCTGGTGGCCGCGCTGTACCTGGTGTTCAGCATTTCCGAGAGCTCCAACGCCAAGGTGTGGGAACTGTTCGTGGGCTGGGTGCAGTCGGGCTTCTCGCTCGACCTGCCGCCCAAGGCCGGGCTGCAGCTGCCGTTCTTCAAGGAAGTGAGCTACCCGCTCGGCGTGCTGGGCTTCGTGATCCTGACCTACCTCGTGATCGTGGGTTCGAGCAATGCCGTGAACCTGACCGACGGGCTCGACGGCCTGGCCATCATGCCGGTGGTCATGGTGGGCTCGGCGCTGGGGGTGTTCGCTTATGTGACGGGCAGCTCGGTCTATTCCAAGTACCTGTTCCTGCCGCACATTCCCGGTTCGGGCGAGCTGCTGATCTTCTGCGCCGCCATGGCGGGGGCGGGCCTGGCCTTTCTGTGGTTCAACGCCCATCCGGCCCAGGTGTTCATGGGCGACGTGGGTGCGCTGGCGCTGGGTGCCGCGCTGGGCACCATCGCCATCATCGTGCGCCAGGAGATCGTGCTGGCCATCATGGGCGGCATCTTCGTGGTCGAGGCCCTGTCGGTGATGCTGCAGGTGACCTGGTTCAAATACACCAAGCGCCGCTACGGTGAAGGCCGGCGCCTGCTCAAGATGGCGCCACTGCACCACCATTTTGAAAAGAGTGGCTGGAAGGAAACGCAGGTGGTGGTGCGCTTCTGGATCATCACCATGCTGCTGTGCCTGGTGGGGCTGTCGACCCTGAAACTGCGATGAACACCAGCGACCCCCTCCTGCCCGGCCCACCCCCGGCCCTGCCTGCCGAGGCCGGGGTGGCTGCGCCCGCCCTGTCTGCGGCCCAGGCCGCAGCCGAGTTTGTGGCGCAGATCTTTGCCGATGTGGCTGCACCCGAGCCCGCCCCGGCGGAGTTGCCAGCGCCTGCGCAAGACGTTGCCGCGCCTGTAGAAGAGTCGCCCGCGCCTGCCGGTCGGCCGGGCGAGGGCCTGGCGCCGCTGCAGGGGCAGAACATTCTCATCCTGGGTCTGGGCGCTTCGGGCCTGGCCATGGCGCGCTGGTGCGTGCGCTGTGGCGCCCAGGTCACCGTGGCCGACACGCGCGTGGCCCCGCCCCAGCTGGCCGCATTGCAGCAGGAGCTGCCCCAGGTGCGCTTCGTGGCGGGTGCCTTCAGCGCCGATCTGGTGCAGGGGCAGGGCCTGCACGCGGTGTACCGCTCGCCGGGCCTGAGTCCTGCTTCTGTAGCTCCTGTTTTTGTAGCTGCAAGTGCAGTGGGTATAAGGATGGGGGGCGAACTGAGCCTCTACTCCATGGCCCTGGATGCCCTGCGTGCCGCGCACGGCTATGCGCCGGCGGTGCTGGCCATCACCGGCACCAATGGCAAGACCACGGTCACCTCGCTCACGG
>DAOPUP010000155.1:0-6052 GCA_035350655.1 Acidovorax sp.
ACCTGGAGTTCCTCTCCAGCGGCATCCGCATCGTCAACCCCATCATGGGCGTGGCATTCTGGAAGCCCGAGGTGGAAGTCAAGGCCGAGGAAGTGTCGGTGACCTTCAACGAAGGCCAGCCCGTGGCGCTGAACGGCAAGGAATACACCGACCCGGTCGAGCTGATCCTCGAAGCCAACCGCATCGGCGGCCGCCACGGCCTCGGAATGAGCGACCAGATCGAGAACCGCATCATCGAGGCCAAGAGCCGCGGCATCTACGAAGCCCCGGGCTTGGCGCTGCTGCACATCGCCTACGAGCGCCTGGTGACCGGCATCCATAACGAGGACACGATCGAGCAGTACCGCATGAACGGCCTGAAATTGGGCCGCCTGCTCTACCAGGGCCGCTGGTTCGACCCGCAGGCGATCATGCTGCGCGAAACCGCCCAGCGCTGGGTGGCACGCGCCATCACCGGCACCGTGACGGTGGAACTGCGCCGCGGCAACGACTACTCGCTGCTCAACACCGAAAGCCCCAACCTGACCTACGCACCCGAGCGCCTGTCGATGGAAAAGGTGGAAGACGCGCCGTTCTCGCCACTGGACCGCATCGGCCAGCTGACCATGCGCAACCTGGACATCGTGGACACGCGCGCCAAGCTCATGACCTACGCACAATCGGGCCTGCTGACGCTGGGCCAAGGCTCGCCGCTGCCGCAGCTGAGCAACGACGACAAGTAAGCCTGCGCCACGCGCACAACAAAAAACCGCCCTCGGGCGGTTTTTTAACATCTTATTGGCCTGAAGTGCTTATATTTAAAGCACCTATTGCTATAAAAATAGAAGCACAATCCGTGGCAAAAATTACCACACCACCGGCTCGGGCTCGAGCCGGATGCCAAAGCGCTCGTACACGCTGGTCTGGATGGCCCGGGCCAGCGTCATCACTTCTCCGCCGGTCACGCTGTCGGCGCCCTGCCCGCGGTTGACCAGCACCAGCGCCTGCTTTTCGTACACGCCGGCCTTGCCCACGCTCTTGCCCTTCCAGCCGCAGGCGTCAATCAGCCAGCCGGCAGCGAGCTTGATGCTGCCATCGGGCATGGGGTAGTGCACGATCTTGGGGTCGCGCGCGATGATGTCGGCGCATTGCTCTGGCGTCACCGTGGGGTTCTTGAAAAAGCTGCCGGCGTTGCCCAGCACTGCCGGGTCGGGCAGCTTGGCGCGGCGGATGTCGCACACCCAGTCGAAAATCTGCTGCGCCGTGGGCTGTTCGATACCGGCATCCACCCGCCGACGCTCCAGCTCGAGGTACCCGAGCACCGGTTTCCAGGGCCGGGGCAGGCGAAAGCGCACATGGGTGATCACGGCGCGGCCCGCCAGGCCCATGCCGCGCGGCAGCCCCCCGTCCACCGGCGACGGCGATGGCGCATGCTTGAACACCGAATCGCGGTAGCCAAAGGCGCACTGGGCTGCATCGAGCGTGAAATGCTGGCCGGTGGCCAGGTCGACCGCGTCCAGCGATTCAAAACGGTCCTGCAGCTCCACCCCGTAGGCACCGATGTTCTGCACCGGCGAGGCGCCCACCGTGCCCGGAATCAGCGCCAGGTTTTCAAGCCCCGGAAATCCCTGTGCCAGCGTCCAGGCCACCGTCTCGTGCCAGACTTCGCCAGCGCCAGCCTCGACGATCCAGGCCCGGTCGGTGGCTTCCACCAGCCTCAGGCCCTTGATCTCCATCTTGAGCACCACGGGCTTCACATCACCGGTCAGCACGATATTGCTGCCGCCGCCCAGCACCCATTTCGGCAAGGGGGCCAGCCGGGCATCGGCCAGGACGGCATGCAAATCGTCCACGGAACGCACCCGGACCAGGGTGTGGGCGCGTGCGGCGATGCCAAAGCTGTTCCAGGGCTGCAAAGGGATGTTTTTCTCGACTACCATTGGCCCGATTGTCGCACCGGGGGCCTGAGCGCCCGCCCGGACCACCCCCGTTTTGCCAGAGACCGAGAACCGCCATGCCCTCTTTTGACACCATCTGTGAAGCCAACCTCGTTGAAGTGAAGAATGCGGTGGAAAACACCGTGAAAGAGATCACGACCCGCTTCGATTTCAAGGGCACCTCGGCCAGCATTGAAATCAAGGACAAGGACATCACCATGGTGGGCGATGCCGAGTTCCAGCTCACCCAGATCGAGGATGTGCTGCGCAACAAGCTCACCAAGCGCAACGTGGATGTGCGCTTTCTGGACATGGGCGATGTGCAGAAAATGGGCGGCGACAAGGTCAAGCAGGTCATCAAGGTGCGCAACGGCATCGAGAGCGAGCTGGCCAAGAAGCTGCAAAAGCTCATGAAGGAAAGCAAGCTCAAGGTGCAGGCCGCCATCCAGGAGGACAAGGTGCGCGTGACCGGCGCCAAGCGCGACGACCTGCAAGCGGCCATGGCGTTGATCCGCAAGGAAATCAACGACGTGCCGCTGTCGTTTGACAACTTCCGCGACTGACCTGCGGTGCACGGCCCGTTGCGCGCTGCGCCCTGCACCGCCGCTTCGGACACCCGCTTTTCACCATGACAAAGCCGCTTGCCCGCTCCACCCTTGCGTTCCTGGCCACCCTGTGGCTGGCGCCCCTGTCCGCGCACGCACAAACGGTGGCCCTGGGAGGCATTCTGGGGGCCAAGGCCTTGCTGATCGTGAACAGCAGTGCGCCCCGAGGGGTTGCGGTGGGCGAATCCCACCAGGGTGTGAAGGTGCTCAGCGTCGGCAAGGACGAGGCGGTGGTGGAAGTCGCCGGCAGCCGGCGCACCCTGCACCTGGGCGAAGCCCCGGTGAGCGTGGGCAGCAAGAGCGGCGGCAGGCGCGTGGTCCTGATCGCCGACAGCCGAGGGCATTTCGTCAACAGCGGCACCATCAACGGCCGCATCATGCAGTTCATGGTGGACACGGGCGCCTCCACCGTCGCCATTGGCCGCCCGGATGCGGACCGCATGGGCCTCAATTACCAGGGCGGTCAGCCCGTACGCATGAACACCGCCAACGGCGTCGCCCAGGGCTGGCGCATGAAGCTCGATTCGGTGCGCATCGGTGATGTCGAGGTGTTTGGTATCGAGGCCGTTGTCACACCCCAGGCCATGCCCTTCGTGCTGCTGGGCAACAGCTTTCTGACCGAGTTTCAGATGACCCGCACCAACGACCAGATGGTGCTGGAAAAGCGCCACTGATCCGCCGCCCATGCCTTCCTCACTCACCCCCGGTGATCGGCGCCACGATGGCGACGAATACGAAGACCTGCTAGGCCTGTGGTCCGACCTGGAGTCGACGCTGTCCATCGTGCTGGGGGCGCCACTGCGGGTGCAGGATTTTCCGGCCAAGGTGCGCCAGATTGACCGCTGGATGCAAGACCTGGTGGCCCATGATGTGGATGCCGCGCTGTATCTGATGTTCCAGCTGGCCTCCACCTCCACGGTGGGCTACAGCACATCGCACGCGCTGGTGTGCGCCACCCTGTGCCACATCATGGCGCGCGAGTTGCAACTGCCCCCCCAGGAGCGCGACAGCCTGGTGCGCGCCGCCCTCACCATGAACATCGGCATGACACAGTTGCAGGACGTGCTGGCCGAGCAGCGCGAGCGCCCCAGCGCTGTGCAGCGGGATGCGATTGCCAGCCATCCCCAGGAAAGCCAGGCCTTGCTCGAACGCCTGTTCATCAGCGACATCCTGTGGCTGGATGTGGTAGGCCAGCACCATGCCACCATTTCCCACCGCGTGCCGCTGGCCAGCCACTCGCCCAAGAACCGGTTGACCCGCATTCTGGGCACCATAGACCGCTATGCCGCGATGTTCAGCCCCCGCACATCGCGCGCCGGCCGCAGCGCCACCGAATCCGTGCGCGCCATCGTGGGCCAGGACGTCGAACCGCACGACGAGGTGGGCTACACGCTGGTGCGCTCGGTAGGGCTATGCCCGCCAGGCACCTATGTGCACCTGGACAATGGCGACACCGCCATCGTGTTGCGCCGCGGCGAAAAAGCCAACCAGCCCTTCGTGGCCAGCCTGCTGGATCGCGCAGGGGCGCACCACGCGCGGCCAGACATCTACCAGATTGCCCCAGGCAGGCCGCATATCCAATCCGCCCTGGCACGCGGCGACGTGGCGGTGGAACTCAACCACCGCACCATGGTGCGGCTGGGGGCGTACGCGGCGGCGCCGCACACCCCGGGCCTGATGCGGCTGCTCATGATGCACCCTCCCCTGCTCAAGACCAAGGCAGCGCCCCAGGGCCTGTGAACGCACCAGCCGCGCAAAACACGCCAGGACGCTGACCCTGTCCTGGCACCGGTTCACGTTCTCAAGGCTTGCGTGGAGGCGCAGGGGCCGCTTTGGCGCGGCCCAGGCGCGACTCCTTGCCTTCGATCAGGCGCCGGATATTGTCCTTGTGGCGCCAGGCCAGCAGCATGGCCATGGTGGCAATGGCCACAGCAATGCTGGTTTCGGCATACCAGGCCACGCCGCTGACCAGCAGGTAATACACGGGCGCAAACACCGCAGCCGCCAGCGAGGCCAGCGACGAATAGCGAAAGAAAAAAGCCACGATCAGCCAGGTGAGCGCCGCTGCCAGCCCCAGCCAGCCGCTGATGCCCAGCAGCACCCCCAAAGCGGTAGCCACGCCTTTGCCACCCTCGAAGCGAAAGAAAACGGGCCACAGATGCCCCAGAAAGGCCGCCAACCCCACCAGCGCGATGGTGCCGTCTTCCAGGCCATAGGGCTTGCCAAACCAGCGCACCAGCACCACGGGCAGCCATCCCTTCACCGCATCGAGCAGCAGCGTGACGATGGCGGCGGCCTTGCTGCCGGAGCGCAGCACGTTGGTAGCGCCGGGGTTCTTGCTGCCGTAGGTGCGCGGGTCGTTGAGCCCCATCAGGCGCGTCACGATGACCGCAAACGACAGAGAGCCCAGCAAATAGGCGGCCACAGTGGCAAGGACGGGGTACACGGCGTTCAAATCGGCTCCTTGGGGTAACGAGATCGCGGCGCAGGTGCGCCGGGGCGGCCTATTCTGCCAGCGCGCAATGCACCGGTTGGGCGCCCAGCAACTGAACGCACACCTGCGGGTCGATCTGCACCAGAAAACCGCGCCGCCCGCCATTGATGGCAATGCGTGGCAACTCCAGCACCGACGCCTCGATGTACACCGGCAGGGCCTTGCGCGTGCCAAACGGCGAAGTGCCGCCTACCAAATAGCCGCTGTGCCGGTGGGCCACCTCGGGCTTGCAAGGCTCGACCGACTTGGCACCGATCTGCCGCGCCAGGTTCTTGGTGGAGACCTTGCAGTCGCCGTGCATGAGCACGATGAGCGGCCTGGCGTCCTGGTCCTGCATCACCAGGGTCTTGACGACCTGATGCTCATCGAGGCCGAGCTGGCGCGCTGATTCGGCCGTGCCGCCATGCTCCACATAGTCGTAGGGATGCTCGGTGAAATCCACCTGGTGCGCCTTGAGCAGCTGGGTGGCGGGGGTCTCGCTCACATGCACGCCCTTGCTGTCTTTCTTGGCCATGGTTGCTTCAAAAATAATAGCTAATAGCGCTTTAACATAAAGCGCTACAGACTGATTTCATCTCAAATAGCAGGATCACCGACCTGCCAGCGAATCTGGTCGATGGCCGCCAGCAGCTCGGGCGACAGCGGGGTGTCCCAGGCCGCCAGGTCTTCATCGAGCTGGGCCAGCGAGGTCACGCCGATGATGGTGCTGGCCACGCGCCAGTTGGTGTAGCAAAAGGCCAGTGCCAGCTGCGTGGGCGTGAGGCCATGCTCGCGCGCGAGCTGGTTGTAGCGGCGCGCGGCGGCCAGCGCCTCGGGCCGGCCCCAGCGCTGCTTGCGCACCGATGCATAGCTGGCAATGCGGGCGCCCTGGGGCACATCGGGCCCCTCGATGCCGCTGGCGTCGTATTTGCCCGTGAGCAGGCCAAACCCCAGCGGCGAATAGGCCAGCAGCGACACATGGAGGCGGTGGCAGGTTTCGTCGAGCGCGTTGTCGTAGCTGCGGTTGATCAGGCAGTAGGGGTTCTGCACCGTGGCCA
>DAOPUP010000156.1:0-6041 GCA_035350655.1 Acidovorax sp.
TGCGAGTTTTTGAGCCACCTGGCCAACATCGGCGACGCCAAGACGCTGGTGATCCACCCGGCATCGACCACGCACCGCCAGCTCAGCGAGGAAGAACTCGCCCGTGCCGGCGTGAGCGCCGACATGGTGCGGGTGTCAGTGGGCATCGAGGACATCGACGACATCCTCTGGGACATCGACCAGGCGCTGGCGCGGGCTACGACCTGACGACTCACCGCTTTGCGGGCGCCTGCTGCGAAGAGCGGGCGGCGCCGCTGGTGCCGCGCAGCGACAGCCAGATCGAGCCGGCAATCAGCGTGGCCGTGACCAGCAGCGCGTAGCCAATCGGAATCTTCACCAGATCGATCAGCAGCATCTTGCTGCCGATGAACACCAGCACCAGCGCCAGGCCATAGGCCAGCAAATGGAAGCGGTTGGCCAGGTCGGCCAGCAAGAAGTACAGCGCGCGCAGGCCCAGGATGGCGAAGATGTTGGCCGTGAGCACGATGAACGGGTCGCTGGTGATGGCGAAGATGGCCGGAATGCTGTCCACCGCAAAGATGATGTCGGTGGTGCCAATGAGCACCAGCACCACGAACAGCGGGGTGTAGTGCTTGACGCCATCGATCAGCGTGCTGAGTTTTTCGCCATCAAACCGGTCGGTAATGCGCATGCGCTTCTTCAGCAGCGTGAGCACCGGATTGGTGGCAATGTCGGGCTCCTGCCCGGCGGCAAACCACATCTTCACGCCCGTGATGACCAGGAAGGCGCCAAACACATACAGCAGCCAGTGGAAAGTGGCCAGCAGCCAGGCGCCCGCCAGGATCAGCAGCGTGCGCAGCACGATGGCGCCAATGATGCCGATGATGAGCGCGCGTTTCTGGTACTGCGGCGGCACGGCAAAGTAGCTGAACAGCATCAGAAAAACAAAGATGTTGTCCACCGACAGGCTCTTTTCCACCAGGTAGCCGGTGATGAACTGCATCGACACCGTGTTGGCCACCTCGCGGCCCTGGCTGCCGTCGAGGTACCACCACAGCAGCGCCACAAACACAAAAGCCAGCGAAAACCACAGCAGGCTCCAGCGCACGGCCTCTTTCATCGTGACCTGGTGCGCGCCCTGGCGCTCCATCACCAAGAGGTCGATGGCAATCGCCACCACCACAAAGGCGGCAAAGCCCGCCCACATCCACCAGGTTCCTATTGTTTCCATGCTGTTGCTCCGAAAGGGGAATTCTTGCGGCCGGGCGCTTTGCCCGGCCAAAGACCCGCACTGTAGGGGCGGCATGAAACAATAAAAACCTGTGATATTGGTAGCATGGGTTCGGTTTTTACGAACCAAACCGGTTTCGTCCCCGAAAGGTGCCCCATGAGCCAGAGCTTCAACTACCGCCATCTTTTCTACTTCTGGGTGGTGGCCAAGGAGGGCGGCATTGCCCGCGCCTCCGAGCGGCTGGACATGGCCGTGCAGACCATCAGCGCCCAGGTGCGCGAGCTGGAAAAGTCGCTGGGCGTAAGCCTGCTGCGCCACGAGGGCCGCAACCTGGTGCTGACCGATGCCGGCGTGGCCGCGCTGCATGAGGCCGACCACATCTTTGCCCTGGGAGAGCTGCTGCCCCAACGCGTGCGCGAGGCGGCCTCGGGCCCCACGCTGCGGCTGAACCTGGGCATCTCTGACGGCATTGCCAAGCTGGCCGTGCACCGGCTGCTCACGCCCGTGCTCGGCGAGCCCCATCTGCGCCTGCTGTGCCACGAGGGCGAGTTCCAGCCGCTCCTGGGCGAACTGGCGCTGCACAAGCTCGATGCCGTGCTGGCCGACCGCGCGGCGCCCCCCAACCCGGCCCTGCGCACCACCAGCCAGCTGCTGGGCAACAGCACCATAGCCTGGTTTGCCCCGCCGTTGTGGGCCGAGGCGGCGCGCCAGGGTTTTCCGCACAGCCTGGCCGTGGTGCCCGTGCTGCTGCCCACCGACCACGCCGCCATGCGCGCGCGCATCGACCACTGGCTCGAGCGCGAGCGCATCCGCCCGCGCATTGCCGGCGAGTTTGAAGACAGCGCCCTCTTGAGCACCTTTGCCGCCACCGGCATGGGCGTGATGCCCGCGCCCGTGTTACTGGCCGAGCACCTCGCAAAGACGCATGGCCTGGTGCCGGTGGGCAGCACGCCCGATGTGCAGGAGCAGTTCCACCTGATCTACAGCGCGCGCAAAGTGATGCACCCGCTGCTAACGCGGCTGCTGGAGGCGGGGCAGAGTGAAATGCTCCTCAATCAATAGCAAAAAGCCATACCCTATCCGTCGCCATAAGCCAAAATCACCTGAAATCCTGCCCGCCCCCACGCCTCACCGCACCGGGCATCGGCGCTATCCTCGGCGCACGGTGCAGCACCCCACGCCCGTCCCGTCCTGACTCCACCACACCTCCTGCCACAAGCCCATGTCGTCGCCATCAAACTCTTTGTGGAGCCCCCTGCGCCAACCCGCTTTTCGGGGCCTGTGGATTTGCGGCGGGGTGTTCTTCGTGGGCAACGGCATGCAGTCCATGGCCGCTGCATGGCTCATGGTGGAGCTCACGGGTTCCTCGTTCCTCGCCGCGCTGGTGCAGACCGCCGTGTTCTTGCCGATGTTTTTGCTGGCGCTGCCCGCCGGCGTGCTGGCCGACACCACCGACCGCCGGCGCCTGATCTCGGGCGCGCTGCTGGCGCAGACGGGCGCATGCGCACTGCTCACGCTGCTGGTGCTGGGCGGCTGGGGCGGGCCGGTGTCGGTGCTGCTCCTGGTGTTTGTGTGCGGTTGCTGCGCAGCGATGCTTACGCCCGCGTGGAACTCCTCGGTCATCGACCCGGTGCCCCGTGATGAATGGCCCCAGGCCATCACCGCGGTCAGCATTGCCTACAACGCCGCGCGCGCCGTGGGGCCCACCATGGCCGGCCTGGTGTTTGCCCAGCTGGGTGCGGGCTGGGTGTTCGCGGTCACGGTGACCACCACGCTGGTGATGTGGGCGTCCATCCGCCGCTGGCCGCCGCGCCCGCATGCGCCCTCCAAGCTGCCCGCCGAGCGCCTGTGGGGCGGCACATTGAGCGGCCTGCGTTTTGCCTGGCACTCGCGCATGATCCTGGCGCAGCTGGTGCGCGTGACGGCCTTCAGCGCGGCGGGCTCCGCCCTGTGGGCGCTGCTGCCGGTGATTGCCCAGCGTCTGGGCACCGGCGCGCAGGGTTTCGGCCTGCTGATGGGCTGCCTGGGTACCGGGGCCGTGGCCGTGGGCCTGGTGCTGGGGCGGCTGCGCACGCGCTTTGGCATGGAGGCCATTGTGGGCGTGGGCGGCGTGGTGTTTGCGGCGGCCATGCTGGTGGCGGCTCTGACCCGGATGGCCTGGCTGGTCTACCTCGCCATGCTGTTTGCCGGCGCGGCCTGGATGTCGGCCATGTCCACCTTCAACGCCGCCACCCAGGCCAGCGCACCGCAGTGGGTGCGCTCGCGCGCCGTGGCCATGCACATGGTGGCGGCGCTGGGCGCTTTTGCCATGGGTTCAGCCTTCTGGGGTGCGGCGTCCGACCTCGTGGGCCTGGCCCCCACGCTGTGCCTGGCCGCCGCGCTCATGGGCGCGGGCCTGCTGCTGGCACGCCCCATGCCCCTGCGCATGGGCGCCCTGCACGAGGTGACGCAGGCCACACCCTGGGATGAACTCTTCATCGACGCCGAGCCCCTGCCCGAGGCGGGCCCTGTGGCCGTGGAGGTGGGCTACCGCATCGCCACCGGCACCGACGCTGCTTTTCTGGACACCATCAGCCGCATGAAGGCCCCACGCCGGCGCGATGGCGCCTCTTTCTGGCGCGTCTACAAGGACTTGGGCGAGCCCTCGCGCTATGTCGAGCGCTTCATCGTGGAGTCGTGGGCCGGCTACCTGCACCAGCGCGCCCGCGCCACCATGGCCGACCAGGCCCTGGAGACCGAGGTGCGAGCGTTCCTCGCCCCCGGCGAAGTGGTGCGTATGTCCCACTACATCGCAGAGAGATAGCTCCCCCCTGAGGCGCTTCGCGCCTTACCCCCTGAGGGGGGACGCCTCCAGTGGACCGGCAAAGACGGATCCACGGTGGCGCTGGTGTGGCGCCCGCCCAGGGCATGCGCTGTGGCACTCCCTGCGACAATCAGGGGCATGAGCACCACCTTCGCCCCTCTGCAAAACGACACCTTCCTGCGCGCCTGCCGCCGCCAGGCGACCGACTACACCCCCCTGTGGCTGATGCGCCAGGCGGGCCGCTATCTGCCTGAATACAAGGCCACCCGCGCCCAGGCCGGCAGCTTCATGGGCCTGGCCACCAATGTGGACTACGCCACCGAAGTCACGCTGCAGCCCCTGGAGCGCTTCCCGCTCGACGCCGCCATTTTGTTCAGCGACATCCTCACCGTACCCGACGCCATGGGCCTGGGCCTGACGTTTGCCGAAGGCGAAGGCCCGCGCTTTGCCAAGCAAGTACGCGACGAGGCCGCTGTGGAACAGCTGGCCGTGCCCGACCTGGACAAACTGCGCTACGTGTTCGACGCCGTTACCAGCATCCGCAAGGCGTTGAACGGCCGCGTGCCGCTGATCGGCTTTTCGGGCAGCCCCTGGACGCTGGCCTGCTACATGGTCGAAGGCAAGGGCAGCGACGACTACCGCCTCGTCAAAACGCTGATGTACAGCCGCCCCGACCTGATGCACCGCATCCTGGCCATCAACGCCGACAGCGTGGCGCAGTACCTCAACGCCCAGATCGACGCGGGTGCCCAGGCCGTGATGATTTTTGACAGCTGGGGCGGCGTGCTGGCCGACGGCGCGTTCCAGCAGTTCAGCCTGGAATACACACAACGTGTGCTGGCCCAATTGAAGCGCACGGGCGTGGATGGCCAGGATGTGCCGCGCATCGTCTTCACCAAGGGCGGCGGCATCTGGCTCGATGACATGAAAGACATCGACTGCGAAGTGCTGGGCCTGGACTGGACGGCCAACCTCGGCAAGGCCCGCGCCATCGTGGGCGGCCAGGTGGGCGGCCCCGGCAAGGCGCTGCAGGGCAACATCGACCCCAACGTGCTGTTCGCCCCGCCCGCGCAGATCGTCACGCAGGTGCACGCCGTGCTCGACAGCTTCGGCCAGCCGCACACTGACCGCAGCACCACCGGCCCCACGCACATCTTCAACCTGGGCCACGGCATCAGCCAGTTCACCCCGCCCGAACATGTAGCGGCGCTGGTCGAAGCGGTGCACGGCCACTCGCGGGCGCAGCGCCAGCGCTGAACGTTCGGGGCCACCGCCCGGTGGCCCACCGGCACTGGTTATGCACACAACGCAGGCTTTACCCAACACCCCTGCGTGCCCCCTGCACTCCCTTGAAATGCGCTGCAGCACTGCCAAGAAAATACTCTAAGTTGTTGATTTTGAATGAGTTAACCGGAATGCTTTTTTTGTAAGCAATCCAGCCGGAACGCGTCATGACAAGGACTTGCAGGCACCATCCCCGAGATATCAACAAAGTTATCCACAGAAATTCTGAATTTCCTTCAAATACCCCATGAAATCAAGCACTTGCAGACTAAAGTGAAGTAATTTTTGAAGAGCACTGCCCGCAGCTAGCACAAATCGGGGGCTTTTTCCCCTCTTGACGAACGCTGGTTGTATAACTTATGCACACAAATCGTGATGCGGCGCAGCAAAAATGCCCTGGCACGCTCTAGCACAAAAATTCCAAAAAAAAACCCGTCAGATGATTGATTCATAAGGATTTTTTACCCCTGCCATTTTTTCGTGCAATCTGTTACGAGCAAGCATTCATGCGGCCTGGCGGGGAATCCTGGCAGGATGTCAACAAAGTTATCCACAGAAATTCGGGATGACTCCCCGAAACCAGTCAAATCAAGCACTTAGCCAGCAAACCTCCACACTGCCTGCACAAGCCGCTGTAACCCGCTTTCTCTGTGTCTCCCCGCACCTCCATCGTCCAAGTCGCGTTGCACACGCCGTCGCACAGCGGTGTGGGCGACCTGCTGAGCTACGCCAGTGAGCGACCGCTTGCGCCCGGCACGCTGG
>DAOPUP010000157.1:0-6021 GCA_035350655.1 Acidovorax sp.
AAGGCAAAACCCCGCCCAAGGATTGGCAGAAAAAATACCCCGAGCCGGTGCAGCCGGATGCCAGCGGTTTGCCGCAATTGCCGCAGGGGTGGGTGTGGGCGACGATTGATCAGATAGCCCAAGTTGGCACAGGGGTGACGCCTCTTAGATCGAAAAGTGCATATTTCAACGAAGGCACGATTCCATGGGTGACAAGCGGCGCCCTAAACAGTGAAGCCGTGGCATCTGCAACAGAACTCGTGACAGAACTTGCGTTGAAGGAATGCCGGCTTGAGCTCTATCCCGTTGGCTCACTTTTGGTGGCGATGTACGGCGAAGGGAAAACACGAGGCAAGTGTTCAGAATTACGGATACCTGCAACGATCAATCAAGCAATCGCTGCAATCGTTTTGGAACCCGCGGCGCAATCATGCAAGGCATACCTCAAGGCGTTCTTGCTTGATAGTTACGAAAAGATGCGCGCACAGGCTTCCGGGGGAGTTCAGCCAAATCTGAATCTCCAAATCGTGAAGGCAATTGCTTTGCCGCTTCCACCGTGCTCCGAGCAAGCTGAAATCACGCAATTGCTGGATGGTCAGTTTGACCAGATCAGTCAGCAGCAAATTGCAGTTCAAGTCAGCCTCCAACAATCCACCGCCCAACGCCAAAACATCCTGCGCGCCGCCTTCTCCGGCCAACTGGTGCCGCAAGACCCCCACGACGAACCGGCCAGCGTGCTGCTAGAGCGCATCCGCGCCGAGCGGGCCGCGCAGGGCGCAGTAAAAAAACCGCGTGGCCGCAAAGCCAAGGAGGCCGCATGAATTCGAGCGACGGAGTGGACGAAATGGATGTGGCCAGCCTGGCAGAAGCCTACGACCTGGAATGCAAGGCAGCGCAGGGGCGCGATGGCCGTGGCGAGCTGCCAGACGATGTGTGGAAAAGCTACAGCGCCATGGCCAATGCCGATGGTGGGGTGATTCTGCTGGGCGTGCAGGAAAAGCCACGGGGCAGCTTCCGTGCCCTGGGTTTGGCGGATGTTGAACGGGTGCGCAAGGCGTTGTGGGACAACTTGCATAACCGCAAGCAGGTCAGCGTCAACCTGCTGACCGAGCAGGATGTGGATGTGGTGCAGATCGACGACCACATGGTGCTGCGCGTCCGCGTGCCACGGGCATCGCGCCAACAGCGGCCCGTGCATGTGGGGAGCAACCCGTTTGGGGGCACCTATTTGCGCCGCTACGAGGGGGACTATCAGGCGGATGACGAGGCGGTGCGCCGCATGGTGGCCGAGCGCGTGGAGGACTCGCGTGATGAGCGGGTGCTCAAGGGGTATGACTTTGGCGACCTAGACATGGATACGGTAGCGGCATACCGCAACCGGTTTGCGGCGGTGAAGCCGGGCCATGTGTGGAGCGACCTGCCCCTGCCCGAGTTTCTGGAGCGCATTGGGGCGTTTGGCAAAGACCGCGAGGCAGGCCTCAGCGGTTTGCGGCTGGCGGGTTTGTTGATGTTTGGCCGGGCCGAGGTGATCTGCGATGCGCTGCCGCACTACATGGTGGATTACCAGGAAAGGCCAGAACCCAAAGCCGATAAGCGCTGGATTGACCGCTTAGTACCCGATGGCAGTTGGTCGGGCAATGTGTATGACTTTTTCCGCAAGGTGTACCTGAAGCTGACGGTAGATCTGAAGGTGCCTTTTCAGTTGCAGGCGGGCCAGCGGATTGACGACACGCCGGTGCATGAGGCGCTGCGCGAGGCTCTGGTCAACACCTTGATCCATGCCGATTTCTCGGGCCGGGTATCCGTGCTGGTCGTGAAGCGGCCGGACATGTTTGGCTTTCGCAACCCCGGCCTGATGCGCGTACCGCTGGAGCAGGCGGTGATTGGCGGCAATAGCGATTGCCGCAACCGGCGCTTACAAAAGATGTTTCAGCTGGTGGGCTATGGTGACCATGCGGGGTCTGGGTTGCCGAAGATTTATCGGAACTGGGCTGGGGAGCATTGGCGCAGACCGGTGTTGCACGAATTGCGTGAACCTGAGCAAACGCTGATGGAGCTGCGCATGAGCAGCCTGGTGCCACAAGACGTGCTGGTGGAGTTGCAAAATCGCCTGGGTGAAAGCTTCACGGCCCTGCCAGAGTTGGCGCGGCTGGCACTGATTACAGCCAGCACGGAAGGGGTGCTGAACCATGCGCGCTTGCGCCAGATTGCCACCGATCATCCGGCAGACATTACCAAGATGCTGGCCAGTCTGGTACGCGATGGTTTGTTAACGCCCCAAGGCACAGGCCGGGGCATGGTGTATTACCTGCCGTGGGAGCCGCAGGCGGCGTCCATGGGTTTTGCTGCAGGGGAAACCCCATTAACACCGGAGCTAAACCCCTTAACACCGGAGCTAAACCCCATAACACCGGAGCTAAACCCCATAACACCGGAGCAGCCGGACAGCGCTCCGGTGGCTGCGCCTGGGCCAACGGTGATTTCTGACCTTACCCAGATGGACTCCGCCGAACTCGCAAGACTGCGAGCATTGGCCGCGCCGGTGGCCGAGCGTGGCCGCGCAAGCCCGGAGCTAGTGCAGCAAACCGTGTTGGCACTGTGCGCCGATCGGTACTTGGGCTTGCGTGCACTGGCACAGCTATTGGGTCGCAACCCCGACGGGGTTGATTTGCGCAAACGCATTCTGAATCCCCTGGTCGCCCGCAAACAGTTGCAGCGCGCATACCCCAACCCGAACGATCCACGCCAGGCTTACTCGGCCAGCACGACGAAATCTGACGCATGAACACCTCCTCCCTCGTCCAGAAAGTCTGGAACTTTTGCCACACCCTCAAAGACGATGGCGTGGGCTATGGCGACTACCTGGAGCAGCTCACTTACCTGCTGTTTTTGAAGCTGGCGCACGAATACGCGCAAGAGCCCTACAACCGCGACACGCACATCCCCAACGGCTATGGCTGGGCCAGCCTGACCAGCAAAGTGGGCGAGCCGCTGGAGGCGCATTACCTGGCCACGCTGCACCGGCTGGGGCAGGAGCCGGGCATGCTGGGCGCCATCTTTTTCAAGGCGCAGAACAAGATTCAAGACCCGGCCAAGCTCTCGCGCCTGGTGCAGCTGATTGATGCCGAAAGCTGGATCAGCCTGGATGCCGACACCAAGGGCGACTTGTATGAAGGCCTGCTGCAAAAAAATGCCGAAGACACCAAGAGCGGCGCAGGCCAGTATTTCACGCCGCGCGCGCTGATCGAAGCCATGGTGGCCTGTGTGCGCCCCGAGCCGATGAAGGCGATTGCCGACCCGGCCTGCGGCACGGGAGGCTTCTTCCTGGGGGCCTACAGCTGGCTGACGCGCCCCGGCGCCGCGCTGGACAAACGGCAAAAGGCGTTTCTGCGTGACCAGACCTTCTACGGCAACGAGATCGTGCCCAACACGCGCCGCATGTGCCTGATGAACCTGTTCCTGCACAGCATCGGCGAACTCGACGGCGAGCCGTTGGTGGAGCGCTCGGACGCCCTGATTACCGAGCCCAAACGCAAAGTGGACTATGTGCTGGCCAACCCGCCCTTCGGCAAGAAAAGCAGCATGACGTTCACCAACGAAGAAGGTGAAGACGACAAGGATGCATTGATTTACGAGCGGCAAGACTTTTGGACGACCACGTCGAACAAGCAGCTTAACTTTTTGCAGCACATCGTCAGCATGCTGAAGGTGGACGGCAAAGCGGCGGTGGTGCTGCCCGACAACGTGCTGTTTGAAGGCGGGGCGGGCGAGAAGATTCGCAAGAAGCTGCTGGAAAACTGCGATGTGCACACCGTGCTGCGCCTGCCCACGGGCATTTTCTATGCGCAGGGCGTGAAGGCGAATGTGGTGTTCTTTGACAACGCCCCAAAAGATGGGCGCGTGCATACCAAGGGCGTGTGGTTTTACGACCTGCGCACCAACAAGCATTTCACGCTGAAGACGCGCACCTTGAAGCTCGATGACTTGCAGGATTTCATCACCTGCTATCACCCGGAAAACCGCCACGAGCGCATCGCCACAGATCGCTTCAAGTTCTTCAGCTACGACGAGCTGATGGCCCGCGACAAGGCCAGCCTGGACATCTTCTGGCTGAAAGACGACAGCCTGGACAACCTGGATGATTTGCCGCCGCCCGAGGTGCTGCAGCAAGAAATCATCGAGCACCTGGAGGCTGCGCTGGCGGCCTTCAGGGACGTGGCGGCAGGGCTGCCGGGGCGGGGCGCTGCAACGCCGTAGCAATGCACCACCCGCTGTAGTGCGGTGCGGCCCCTGTCGCACCTATCGCCGCACCTATCGCCGCACCTGCCAGGCCGCTTGCTGCGCCACAAATCCGTCAAACGCCGCCAGCAGGGGTGCCAGGCTTTCGGCGCCTTCCAGTTGCGCCAGCGCCGCGCAGGTGGCCTCCAGGGTAGAGAGCTGGTGCGGCTGGTGCGCCGTGCGGATGCGGTAGCGCGATGCCGGTAGCTCGCGCAGCGGCAGGCGCGGCAGTTGTTGCAGCAACGGGTTCTGGTGCAGCATCTTGCGGCTTTTGCGCCAGGTGCCGTCCAGCACCACCAGGCGCAGGCGCTCTGGTGTTTGCAGCCAGGCGGGGTTGAGTGGCGGCGGGGTGGCAATGCCCAGGGTGGCGTCTTGCGGGGCTTCGGGGTAGAGCAGCAGGGCGTGGCGCGGGGCGATGGCTGCATCTGTTGCGTCAAATGGCGCGGTCAGCAGGGGCTGCAGCGCGCTGGCGTCAAACCGCTCGCCCGTCACCATGCGGCTGTGCGGCAGGCTCAGGTGCAGCAGCCGGGCCGTGCCTTTGGCCTCGTGCACTTCCAGCGGGTGCTGCAGGATCAGCACCTCGGTGCGGTGCGCCACCGGCGTGGCCCAGCGGCAGATGCAGGCACTGTGCGGGCGCAGGCAGGCGGGGCAGCGCGGGCGGCTGGTGCTGAGTGGAGTCACTATAAAAAAAAGAGCTGCTAGCGCTTGATGGATAAGCGCTACAGCCCTGTTTGGCTAAAAAATGGCGGTGACGCCCGGTGGCTTACAGCCGCTCTTTGACGTAAGAGCCCCGGTCCATATCGACGATTTCCACGCTGAGCTGCACCATCACGCCCGCTGGCTTGGGCGACAGGCGGCGCAGCACCTCGGCCACGCGTTCGGACAGGTCTTTTTTGGCCTCGGGCGTGCGGCCCGACAGCAGGCGCAGCTGGGCGTGCACAAACGCGCGGTTGGCGGGGGCGGTGCCAATTTCAAAGCTGTCCACCAGCACGAAGCGGCTTTTGAGGTCGGCCTCGTCCAGCACTTCGGGGCTGCTGGTGACGGCCTGGTTCAGCTCGGTGAGGGCTTGCGCCTCGGGAAAACCGGCAAGGTTTTGCGAGTATTCGACGATCAGGTGGGGCATGGTCTGCTTTCGGCGGGGGTGGAAAAAGCGGGCGTTACAGCGCCTGGGTAGGCACGTGGTGGCGCAGTTCGGTCTGGCGGTTGTGGCCGTCGACAAACACCAGTTGGGGTTCGTGCGTGGCCACCTTGTCTTCGGGCACCTGGGCAAACGCCGCAATGATGAGCAGGTCGCCCACGGCAGCGCGGCGCGCGGCCGAGCCGTTGACCGAGATCATGCCGCTGCCGCGCTGGCCCTTGATGGCGTAGGTGATGAAGCGCTCGCCGTTGTTGATGTTCCAGATGTGCACCTGTTCGTTCTCGCACAGGTTGGCGGCGTCGAGCAGGTCTTCGTCGATGGCGCAGGAGCCTTCGTAGTGCAGCTCGCAGTGCGTGGTGGTGGCGCGGTGGATCTTGGATTTGAGCAGGGTGCGGTACATGGCGGTGCAGGTGTGTTGACGGTGGTGTTCCATGCCGCGCTCAGTGGCGCGCAACGGGCGGAACCAGGATGGTGGGCGCTGCGGGCGCTGCCAGCGCGGGGTAGTCGCGGCTGTAGTGCAGGCCGCGGCTTTCGCGGCGCATTTGCGCGCTCTTGATGATGAGGTCGGCCACCTGCACCAGGTTGCGCAGCTCCAGCAGGTCGCGCGTGATGTGAAAGTGGGCGTA
>DAOPUP010000158.1:0-6007 GCA_035350655.1 Acidovorax sp.
CATTGGAGATGCCGCATTCGGCCGCCTTGGCGTCCACCTGTTTTTGCACCAGCGGGGTCAGCACCCAGCCGGGGCAGATCGCGTTGCAGGTGATGCCGGAGGCCGCATTTTCGAGCGCCGTCACCTTGGTCAGGCCGACGATGCCATGCTTGGCTGCCACATAGGCCGATTTTTGGGCGGAGCCCACCAGCCCGTGCACCGAGGCCACGTTGATGATGCGCCCCCAGTTGGCCGCCTGCATGGTGGGCAGGACCAGGCGCGTGGTGTGAAACGCGCTGGTCAGGTTGATGGCAAGGATCGCGTCCCAGCGTTCCACGGGAAAATTTTCGATGCTTGCCACATGCTGGATGCCAGCGTTGTTGACGAGGATGTCTACCTGCCCGAACTGCGCGGCGCTGTATTTCAGCATGTCTTCGATATCGGCCGTGCGGCCCATGTCGGCGCCGTGGTATGCCACCTGGGCACCCGACGCCTGGCCGGCCGCCAGCACTTCGGCGCGCGGTCCGTCCACGTCGCCAAAGCCATTGAGCACGATGTTGGCGCCCTGGCGGGCCAGGGCTTTGGCGATGCCGAGACCGATGCCACTGGTGGAGCCGGTAACGAGTGCAGTTTTGCCTTTGAGCATGGGAATCTCTCCGAATGAATTACGATGCAACGCAGCAATTATCGAACGCTGTCGCCAGATCCCGCACCCATGATTGAACCTACGCTGAACTACGTACCATGCCCTGGCGCCGCCTCTGCGGCGAGCCCCTCCGGGGGCGTGCGGGTGGGCCCTGCGGCGCAGCATCGCATGGCCTACTGGGAGTGGAACGGCACCGGCAATCCGGTCCATCCGCATGTGGTGGTGTGCGTGCACGGCCTCTCGCGCCAGGGGCGCGATTTCGACACCCTGGCGCGCGCGCTAAGCCGCCACGCGCGGGTCATCTGCCCGGATGTGGTCGGCCGCGGCCAGAGCGACTGGCTGGCCGACCCCGCCGGCTACCAGATTCCCCAATACGTGGCCGACATGCTGGCCTTGCTCGGTCACCTGCAGCAGCAGGCCCCGGTGCAGACGCTGGACTGGGTGGGCACCAGCATGGGCGGGCTGATTGGCATGGCCCTATGCGGGCAGCCGGGGCTGGCCCTGCCCGACGATCCCCGCGCAGCTGCTGACGACTGCGCCATCGGCGTGGGTAGCTTGTGGCCTCTGACTGTGCCGGTGCGCCGGCTGGTGCTCAATGATGTCGGGCCGGCCATCGAGTGGTCCGCCTTGCAGCGCATTGGTCAGTATCTGGGGGCGGCGGTCCGCTTTGATTCGCTGCAGCAGGCGGCCGATGCCATGTGGGCCGTGTCGCAGAGCTTTGGCCCGCACACTGCCGCGCAGTGGCTGGAGCTGTCGCGGCCCATGGTGCGGGACTTGCCAGGCGGCAGCCTGACCCTGCATTACGACCCCGCCATCGCACAGGCCTTTGGGGCCATGACGCCCGAGGCCGCTGCTGCGGGCGCGCTGCAACTGTGGCAGCTGTATGACCGTATCCAGGCACGCACGCTGCTGCTGCGCGGCGTGCAATCCGACCTGCTGGCGCCAGCAACGGCCCAGGCCATGACGCGCCGTGGTCCCAGGGCGAAACTGGTGGAATTCGAGGGCGTGGGCCATGCCCCCACCTTGATGGCGCAAGACCAGGTGAGGGCCGTCACAGAGTTTTTGCTGGCCCCCGACGAAACGGTGGCTGCATGAAGACGCACTCTCCAGCCGCTGCCGTGCATGTCGCCACTGCCGACGCGTTACCGCAACTCCTTGCCGCAACAGCCCATACTTTGCCCGAGCAGGTGAATGCCCTGGCGCGCGCGCGCGCCTTTGCCGAGCCCCTCATGGCGGGCGAGACGCTCGATTCGGGCGAAAACACGCTAGCCCATGCCGATGCCGTGGCTGCGATCCTCAAGGCCATTGGCGGGTCCGAGGCCATGCAGGCGGCCGCCTACCTGGTATATGCCTGCGGGCACCTGAACAAGCCCCGGGAGGTGATCGCCAAGGCCTTTGGTGACAACTTTGCGGCGCTGGCAGTGGAAACCACTGATCTCATGCGCGTGCAACGGCAGGCGCGTGGTGCCCAGCAGGTGGACGACCCGGCGGTGCAGACCGAGAACGTGCGCAAGATGCTGCTGGCCTTCTCGCGCGACCTGCGGGTGGTCATGCTGCGCCTGGCGTCCCGCCTGCAGACGCTGCGTTTTCATGCCGCCAGCAAAACCCCGGTGTCGCCCAGCCTGGCGCGCGAATCGCTGCAGGTGTTTGCCCCGCTGGCCAACCGGTTGGGCATCTGGCAGGTGAAATGGGAGCTGGAGGACCTGTCGTTCCGTTTCCTGGAGCCTGATATCTACAAGCAGGTCGCGCGCCTGCTGGACGAAAAGCGCGGCGAGCGCGAGGTCTACATGGAGCAGCTGCGTGCACGGCTCGAGTCCGACCTGCGCGCACGCAGCATCAGTGCCAGCGTGCAGGGGCGGCCCAAGCACATCTACAGCATCGTCAAGAAGATGCGCGGCAAGTCGCTCAACTTTGACCAGGTGCTCGATATTCGGGCGCTGCGCGTGGTGGTGCCATCGGTCAAGGACTGCTATGCGGCCTTGAGCTGGGTGCACGAGCAGTTCACGCCCATCGTGGAAGAGTTCGACGACTACATCGCGCGCCCCAAGCCCAATGGGTACCAGTCGCTGCACACCATCGTGCGCGACGCCGCCGGAAAACCCATCGAGATCCAGATCCGCACCCAGGCCATGCACGACCATGCCGAGCATGGCGTGGCGGCCCATTGGGCCTACAAGGAGGCGGGCAGCAAGGGCTATGCGGGCGTGTCGGCCAGTGGCGAATACGACGCCAAGATCGCGGTGCTGCGCCAGTTGCTGGCCTGGGAGCGCGACCTCGTAGGCACGGCACAAAACCGCGGCCTGTTTGACGACCGCATTTACGTGCTGACCCCCGATGCGGCCGTGGTGGAACTGCCCCAGGGCGCCACGCCGGTCGACTTTGCCTACGCTGTGCACACCAGCGTGGGCCACCGCTGCCGGGGCGCGCGGGTGGATGGCGCCATGGTGCCGCTCAACACCCCGTTGCAGAACGGCCAGACCGTTGAAATCACCACTGTGAAGGAAGGCCGACCCTCGCGCGACTGGCTCAATGCCGAGCTGGGTTACCTCACCAGCAACCGGGCCAAGGCCAAGGTGCGCGCCTGGTTCAACGCCCAGGCCACCCACGAAACGGTGGCCCGCGGTCGCGAGGCGGTCGAAAAGCTGCTGCAGCGCGAAGGCAAGACGGCCATGAAGCTCGATGACCTGGCGGTGCAGCTGGGGTTCAAGTCGGCCGACGCGCTATTTGAGGTGGTAGGCAAGGACGAGTTTTCACTGCGCAACATCGAAACCCTTCTGCGTCCGCCCGAGCCGGTGCTGCAGCCCGACGATTACCTGCTGCTGAAAAAGACCCGCACCAATGAATCTGCCCCCAAGGGCGGCGTGCTGGTGGTGGGGGTCGATTCCCTCATGACCCAGCTGGCCAAGTGCTGCAAGCCCGCGCCGCCCGACGATATCCGCGGCTTTGTCACACGTGGCAAGGGCGTGAGTGTGCACCGCGCAGACTGCAGCAATTTCCGGGAAATGGCGGCGCGCAACGGTGAACGGGTGATCGACGTGGAGTGGGGCGCGCCCAAGTCCGTCGCGGTTGCTGCCGTGTATCCGGTGGACGTGGCCGTGGAAGCCGCCGACCGCCAGGGCTTGCTGCGCGACATCTCCGAGGTGTTTGCGCGCGAGAAAACCAACGTCATCGGCGTGCAGACCCAGTCGGTCAAGGGCACGGCCTGGATGACGTTTACTGTGGAGGTTGCGGATTCAGGCCGCCTCAATAAGGTGCTGGGCATCGTGGCCAGCGTCGCCGGGGTGCGCTCGGCGCGCAGGCGCTGACCGACGGGCTTGCCGTTGGGCTGGTTGATTGTGCCGATTTTTCATTGGCGTTGAAAACAGGGATTTTTTACTGCTACAATCGCATTCTCGAATACAAACAGGCGCGTAGCTCAGCTGGTTAGAGCACCACCTTGACATGGTGGGGGTCGTTGGTTCGAGTCCAATCGCGCCTACCAACTAACCATTGGTAACAAGCCTTCTAGATCAACGGTCTAGAAGGCTTTTTTATTTTTCGATTCCCCCTATTGGGGCTATATCGCTATGGCGACTGCTGTCTGAGCGTTGCGGGCCGACTCCATTTTTCATCGATTCAGGATGACGGGCCGTCTCTTTTTTGCCCGGGCAAGGCCTTGGATGCTCCGGGGCGTTCTGTCAGCAGTGCGGGATAAGCCTGACGCTGCCGAATTTTCCAGGCGACCTCTTCCAGCAGTGCTTTGATTCGCACGGGATCCGTATTACGGATGTTTTCGGGGCTGTCCAGCAGATTCAATGCGGCGACATTGTCCCCGTCCGGGTTGAACACGGGAACGACTGCCGCTCCCAGTTCCGGCTCCAGTTCTCCCCAGGACATATAGAAGCCCGATTTGCGAATCTGATCGAGCTGTGTACGAAACTCGTCCCAGGTACTGCCCATGCTGTGTGCCAGTATCTCCGCGGCATGTGATTGGTAAATTTGCTTTTGCTGGTGCCTGGGCAGCCAGGACAGAAGGATTTTCGGGGCTCCGGCACGGAACATCGGGCGCTGGCGGCCCCGGCTGCGAGCGACTGAGGTCTGGCCTGGATTCAGCGCGTACACACGATGCGTATCGATGACCTGTTTTCGGTTGATCAGTACTGTCAACACGACTTCTTTGCCGGTCTTGGTGGACAGTTCCTGCATGACGGGGTCGGCTGCCAACAGCACGGGATCGCTTCCGCGCAATTGATAATCCAGTTCGATGATGCGCGGGCCCAGTGAGTAGTTTCTGGCAGAGACTTTCTTCAGCAAGCCGAAGTCCACCAACTCCTTGATGTAGCGGTATCCCGTTGCTCTGGTGAAATCCAGCACCTCGCAGATTTCCTCGGGCTGCCACACGGGTCTTTGCTGGGAAAAGAGCGACAGGATGGAGAGAACTTTGGAAGGACTGCTCATGTCTTGACTCGTCCTTTCATTCGATTTCGTCGAGCTTCTTGAGTTGGTAGTTCAATTGCCCGCGCGTCATTCCTAACGTGGCTGCGGCAGCGGACAAGTTCCCGCGACTGTGGCGCATGGCGGCCTTCAATAAGGAGTCTTTGATGGTGTTGAAGCTGCCTTGGCCGCTTTCAATGACTTGGTAGGCCCAATCGTCGATGCTTGCGGTGGATGAGGACGCAACAGGTGCCTGCGGCTGCGGGTTCGGTGCTGTAGTTGCCGGCGAGGTGGCGCTGCGCCGAACCAGTTCGCCCAAGTGGCTGGTATGAATTTCTGACTCGTCAGGGCACAAGATGACTGCTCGCTCCAGCACGTTCTCCAGTTCGCGGATATTGCCCGGCCAATCGTAAGCGAGAAGCAATTCGCGGGCCTGTTGCGTGCAGCGGTAGATGTTCTTGCGGTATTTGTCGCAGAAACGGCGAATGATGGCTGACATCAAGCCAGGCATTTCATGCTTGCGTTCGCGCAAAGCAGGGATGTGGATAGGGAAAACATTGAGTCGGAAATACAAGTCTTCTCGAAATTTTCCGGCCTTGACCAGTGCTTCCAAATTCTCGTTGGTGGCCGCAATGACCCGGATATCACAGCGGATGGTGGAGTTGCTGCCCAGCCGTTCCATTTCGCCGGATTGCAGCACTCGAAGCAGCTTGCTCTGTGCGCTGAGGCTCAGTAGCCCCACTTCATCCAGAAACACGGTTCCGCCATGTGCATGCTCAAACTTCCCTTTGCGCGAGACTGTCGCGCCGGAGAAGGCGCCGCGCTCCACCCCGAACAGCTCGGATTCGATCAACTGTTCCGGAATGGCGGCACAGTTGATCTCCACCCATGGCAGGGGAGCGCGCAAGCTCCTGCACTGGATTTCGCGGGCAATCAGGCTTTTGCCTACCCCGCTCTCACCGAGCAACA
>DAOPUP010000159.1:0-3672 GCA_035350655.1 Acidovorax sp.
TCGGGTTGCCGCCCAGGCCCGCGATGGACGCCACGTTGATGATGCTGCCGCTGCGCCGCGCGATCATGGTGTGTTTGGCAATGTGCTGGCTCAGGATGAAGTAGCCACGCACATTGAGGTTCATCACCTTGTCCCAGGCCTCTAGGGGGTGGTCTTCGGCGGGCGCTCCCCAGGTGGCGCCGGCATTGTTGACCAGAATATCCACATGGCCCATGCGCTCCAGCGTTTCATCGGCCAGGCGCCGGATGTCGGCTTCTTGCGAGCAATCGGCGGCAATCCAGCGCGCATCAATGCCGGCAGCCTGCAGGTCGGCCGTGGCTTCTTCCAGATCAGACGCCTTGCGCGAGCTCAGCATGATCCGGGCACCGGCCTCGCCCAGCGCATGCGCCAGCTGCAGGCCCAGCCCGCGCGAGCCACCGGTGACAAGGGCCGTCTTGCCCGTGAGGTCAAACAATTGCTGGATGGTGCGGGTCATGTCGTTGTCTCCTGAATTGAATGGGGTCGCTGCCAGCAACCGGTCTGGCACTGCGTCGCGATGCATTGTGCGTTGACGTAGCGGCGTGGTCTGTCGCCTGCGCGATTGGAGGACACGGATGAGATGCTCGGCGTAATCACCCGATTGACCTGTCGAATTTATTTACAGCTGAGACGTTACTGGCGGCTGAAAAGACAGCAAACCATTGATTCATAAAGACTTTTTTTATTGGCACAAAGCGTGCTTTGTAACAGTGGCTTCAGAAAACCATCCAGGAGAACCCACCATGTCGATGACAAAAAAACTCGCTATCGCAGGCATCCTGTCGGGTGCCTGCCTTGCTGTGCACGCTGCGCCCGTGACGTATCTGGCTGCAGACAACAACGTGACCACGCTCGCGCAAATGGTGAACTCGACCGCAGCCGCGGCGTCGTTCCTTTCGGTGGCTGGGGCCCTGAACACCGTGGATTTCGAATCCCCCCTGCCTGCCAATGTGGGCATCACCGGTGGCGGTACGACCAACAATTCCGGCTGTGGCGCCTTGTGCGGATTCAATACCACTGCGGGTGGAGCATTCTTTCGTTTCGTAGGTGGCGGTCCAGTCACTTTTTCTTTCACCACCGCGGTCGATGCTTTCGGCTTTTTTGTTACGGGCCTCCAAACGAATCTCGTTCCGCAACAAACCATCACGTACGTGGATGGTTCCTCGGTCACACAGACCATCAACATGCCCTCGGCGATCAACGGTGGCGGCGCTTTCATTGGTTTCATTGACTACGGTCAGCTGATCTCCAGCGTGACTTTCAATGCGACAAACGACATTCTTGGGTTTGACGACCTGCGCTTCGGCCGCTCGGCCAACAACCCTGAAGATCCCAACAATGTGCCCGAGCCCGGCTCGCTTGCACTGCTCGGAGTAGCGCTCGCAGGGCTTGCATCGATTCGCCGCCGCCAACAGAGCTGATCGGTTGCCTGAGCGCCCGGCGCGCGAGACACCGCTGGGCGTGTGCACCCATGGCAGGCCGTCAACAATTCTCGGCAGCTATCAGGGCAAAAATAGCGTGTAGCGCCCATCCAGCAAGCGTTGACAGCTATATTTTTCAAAGCATCCGAGTCGAGTGCGGCCAGCGCAAAGCCCACCGCTGGGTTGTTGTATGGTGTGATCCCGGATTCAGTGACCCGAGGCGCCCATGAAATCTGTCGATGATCGCTCGCGAGGCCTCCCGGTCGCGCTGGCGCTGGTTGTATTGCTCGTTGCGTATGGCTCGCTGTTCCCCTTCCAGTGGAACTTCAATGCGCCACAGGCGTTCATCTGGAGCGGCCGCATCGGTCTGGTGGACCTGATCGAAAACATCGCGTTGTTTGTGCCCCTGGGTGGGCTGCTGGGCTGGGCTGGGCAGGGGCGTCCGCGCAAGTGGGTGTTTTTTGCCGCTTGGCTGGTGGCGGCGATAGTGTTGGCCAGCGCGCTGCAATGGTTGCAAAAATTCCTGCCCCGCACCCCTGCACTTTCAGATGTCATCTTCAACATGGCGGGCTATGCCTTGGGCTGGGGCGCCGGGTTTGCCGCACGGTGGCGTGTGGGTCACTTGCTGAACCGGCACCAGGGTTGGGCCGATGCCGACCAGTTCACGCTGGTGCTGATCGCGCTGTGGTGGGTGGCAGAGCTGTATCCGCTGATTCCCACGCTGGACGTTTCCTCGGTGGCGCAGAACGTCAAGTCGCTGTGGCAGCAAGACCTGTGGCAGCCGCGGCGCTTGCTGCTGCATGTGGGCATAGCGGTGATTGGCTTGTCTGCCATTGCGCACCTGGCCCGCACCGCCCATCTGGCGCACCGCACACACACGTTGGCCCTGCTGGCCACACTGGCGGTGCTGGCAGGCAAATTCGTGGTCGTGGGTCAGTCGCCGGGCATGGCGGTGGTGCTGGGCATTGGGGGCGGCTGGTTGCTGTGGCGCTGGCTGGATACGTGGGCGCTGGGGGCACGCTGGGCGGCCACCGCATGGGTGGCCTTGGCCACCTACCTGCTCGACGCGATCTGGCCCTGGGCGTGGCGCACGCCGCCGGCCGACATGGAATGGATGCCGTTTGCTTCCACGCTCTCGACCTGGGTGCAGTCTGCAATCACCGCGCGGGCGTTTGAATGCCTGTGCTTTGGCGCCATCCTCTGGAGCACGGTGCGCAACGGCGCCTTGCTGGTGGGCATGACCATCTGCACGGCGGTGCTTGCACTGGCGTGCGAATGGACGCAGCGCTATCTGCCCACCCGCACCGCTGAAATCACCTCGGTGCTGCTGGCCATCGGCATGGGCTGGCTGCTGTCTGTATGCACCACAGCGCGCAGACCACGCAACGTTGGTATGTGAGCTGTCAGCAGCCTAAAACGCCGCTTCGCTGAGCGCGGCGCAGGTGGTATCGCGGCTGTTCACCACATTCAGCCAGGCGCCAATTTTTGGCAGCTCATAATGATAGAAATAGCGTGCAGCGCCCATTCGACCTGCGCTAGCAGCTATTGAAAGCGTAGCATCTGCACGCAGCGTGGCCAGCGCCACATCCAGCCACACCCAGGCCAGCACGGTGTGGCCAAAGGCCTGCATGTAGGGCACGGCATTGGCCAGTGCCTCAGCCGGGTTGCCGGTGGCCCAGGCGGCCTGCGTGGCAGCGCCCACCTGCTGCAAGGCATCGCCCAGCTGCGCCGCATAGGCTGCCAATTCAGGCACGGCGACAGCCTGCGCCATGGTGGCCTGCATGCGCGCGGACAGCAGCTGCATGCCCCGGCCGTTCTCCATCAGCACCTTGCGGCCCAGCAGGTCGGCCGCCTGGATGCCGTGCGTGCCCTCGTGGATCATGTTCAGGCGGTTGTCGCGCCAGTACTGCTCCACCGGAAAATCGCGCGTGTAACCGTAGCCGCCGTGGATCTGGATGGCGAGCGAATTGGCCTCCAGGCAGAACTCGCTGGGCCAGCTCTTGGCGATGGGGGTGAGCACTTCCAGCAGCAGGCGCGCCTCGTCGGCGGCCTCGGGCGCGCCCGTGTGCTGCTCGTCCACCAGACGGGCGCAGAACAGGTTGAGCGCCAGCGCGCCTTCGCCATAGCTCTTTTGCGCCAGCAGCATGCGCTTGACGTCGGCGTGCTCGATGATGCGCACCTGGGGCTGCGCGGCATCCTTGCCGCCCTGCCCCACGGGCCGGCCCTGGGGGCG
>DAOPUP010000159.1:3772-5930 GCA_035350655.1 Acidovorax sp.
TCTTGATCCCAAGGCACCGAGCCCTCCGCGGCTACCGAAGGGGCCTCGTCAGGAACTGCGCGCGTGGCCACGTCGCTCAAGCTGGAGCCCGCCTGCGGCTCAGAAAGGCACATGGTGCCCGAGAAGCGCCCCGAAAACTCGTTGAGCGCGAACACCTTCTTCTGCAGATCGGTGCCGTGCACCATGAGCAGATTGGCATTGCCAACGCTCAGCAGGCTGGAGCTGATGCTGATCGACGCCACGGCAAAAAAAGCATTGGCCGCCGCGTCCACCGTGTAGGGCAACTGCATGCCGCCAATGTCGTAATCCTGCGCCGCGCTGAGCATGCCCGAGGCAGCGTAAGCGTCATACGCATCCTTGGTGGCCTGCGGCAGCGTGACGCGCTCGCCGTCGAAATGCGGCTCCTGCGTGTCCACCGTGCGGTTGAACGGCGCGTACTTCTCGCGCGCGATGCGCTCGCAGGTGTCGAGCACGGCATCAAACGTCTCGCGCGAATGGTCGGCAAAGCGCTCACGCGCGCTGAGCGTTTCGGCCTGGAGCCAGTTGTAGAGCAGGAAATCGAGGGTGGAGCGCAGGGTCGTCATGCCCAAATTATGGGTGGGGCACCCGGTCGGGCATGTCAGATGCGCGACGCGGCCGGGGGTGTTGTCACCTCCGGGCCGTCCACTGGCAACCCGTCTCGCCGGGCGTCCGCACGACCCGAATCATTCTGAGACCATGGCTCAAGCTGCTGAATCTCCTGTCCGTGCTCCTGTTGGCTGCTGCGGCCAGCCTGTCGATGTCTCAGCGCAGGCCGAAAAAGGACAAGACGAAAAGCACGACAACGACCAGGCCGACGATGTAAATGATGCTGTTCATGGGACTTTCCTTCGCGTGAATGGGATGAATTGCGGTGCATCGCCAGGGAGGCGCTGACCCGCAGCCCTACCTTAGCGGCTGCGCTGCAGTTGCTCTGTACGCTAACGCTCATAGAGCCAGACGGCGGTTGTCATTCATGCGTTGGCATCCGAGATCGGTTTTGCAGAGTTCGCCCCACTCTGGTGCTTTCGGATAGACCAATTCAGCCAAAAATACAGTGTTTTAGGCCTCTGACGCCCGTCCAACAAGCGCGACAAGCTATCAACACAATAGCAAACGCCCCGCGCAGACCTTGCGGCCTGCGCGGGGCGTTCTGTTTTCAGCGTTGCCGTCGTCAGCGCTTACAGCACTTCAAACACGCCGGCAGCACCCATGCCCCCACCAATGCACATGGTCACGCAGACTTTTTTGGCACCGCGGCGCTTGCCTTCGATGAGGGCGTGGCCCGTGAGGCGCTGGCCGCTCATGCCGAAGGGGTGGCCCACGGCGATGGCGCCGCCGTTGACGTTGAGCTTGTCGGCAGGAATGCCCAGCTTGTCGCGGCAGTAGAGCACCTGCACGGCGAAGGCTTCGTTCAGCTCCCACAGGTCGATGTCGTTCATCGTGAGGCCCAGACGCTTGAGCACCTTGGGGATGGCGAACACGGGGCCGATGCCCATTTCGTCGGGCTCGCAACCGGCCACGGCAAAGCCCAGGAAGCGGCCCAGGGGCTTGAGGCCCTTCTTGGCGGCCAGGTCTTCGTGCATGACGACCACGGCACCGGCGCCGTCCGACAACTGGCTGGCGTTACCGGCGGAAACCAGGCCACCGGGCAAGGCGGAGCGCAGGCCCTTGATGCCGTCGTAGGTGGTACCGGCGCGGATGCCTTCGTCGTCACTCACGGTGACTTGCTTGGTCATCAGGCCCATGACCTTGTCGGCCACGCCCATGGTGACGGTGATGGGGGCGATTTCGTCCTTGAACAGGCCCTTTTCCAGCGCGGCGCTGGCCTTTTGCTGGCTGGCAGCGCCGTATTCGTCCATGGCTTCGCGGCTGATGTTGTAGCGCTTGGCGACCTGCTCGGCCGTTTGCAGCATCGACCAGTACACCTCGGGCTTGTTCTTCATCAACCAGGTTTCTTGCAGCATGTGCATGTTCATTTCCTGCGCGGTGCAGGAGATGGTTTCCAGGCCACCGGCCACGTACACATCGCCTTCGTTGGCGATGATGCGCTGCGCCGCCAGGGCAACGGTCTGCAGGCCGGACGAACAAAAGCGGTTCACCGTCATGCCCGACACGGTGATGGGGCAGCCGGCGCGCA
>DAOPUP010000160.1:0-5870 GCA_035350655.1 Acidovorax sp.
GACTTCGAAGCCAGCATGGTGGGCACGCTGGCGCTGGTGCCGCAGTGCGTGGACGCGCTATCCATCCCCGTCATCGCGGCGGGCGGCATCATGGACGGGCGCGGCATTGCAGGAGCGCTGGCACTGGGCGCCCAGGCCGTGCAGATGGGCACCGCCTTTCTGCCCTGCCCTGAATCGGGTATTGGCGCCGCCTACCGCGAGGCACTGACCCGGGCCAAGGCCACGGACACGCGCATCACGCGCATCTTCTCGGGCCGACCAGCGCGCGGAATTGTCAACCCCATGATGGAAGCCTTGGCCGCAGAGGAAGCGCATGTGCCCGCCTATCCGGTGCAAAACGCACTGACCGGCGCGCTGCGCCGCACGGCAGCTGCGCAGGGACGCGCCAGCCACTTGTCGCTGTGGGCAGGGCAAGGGGTGGGCGCAGTGCGCACCATGCCCGCAGCCCAGCTGGTGGCCACACTGGCCAATGAATGGCGCGCAACCTGCCAGCAGCTGCATGCCCTCCCAGAGAGGGCATAAGAACCCGCTTGCCGTCTTGCCGGGGTAAGAGGCTTGGTGGCAGCAAGGCACAGGGACTGCCAATGGCCCCTCCCTACAATCGGGGCGAACCGCTTGCCCCGTCATGCCCTACATCATTGCCAATCCATTCACACTGACGGAGTTCCTGCTGGACAGCCTGCCCCCCGCAGAGCGGGCCAAGGTACTGGTGCACCCCAAGCGCATCAAGGGAGTGGCGTATTCCCTGTTGAAAGCCGTGGAAGCGTGGTGTCCGTTTCGGCTGCCAGGCTTTCGCCCGTTTCCCCGGCCCTACCTGCAGGCGCTGCAAGCCATCCCCCCGGACGCACCGCTGCTCATTTTTGGCATTGAGAACATCAAGGACCTGCGCATCCTGCGCAAATACCTGCGCACCCGGCGCGTGGCGGTGTTCACCTGGAATCCGGTGATCGATTACCAGCAAAACCACCAGCTACGCAAGCTCCACATCCGGCAGCTCAAAGGTCTGGGCTTTCACGTCTACACCTTTGACCCGGACGATGCGCAGCAATATGGGCTGAGGCTGACACAACAGGTATACCGGTACGTGGATGCATTGCGCCAGACAACGCCCGCGCAATGGGACATCTACTTTCTGGGGCAGGACAAAAACCGTTTTGCCACCCTGCGCGCCCTGGGCGAAGAGTGGCAAGGCCTGGGCTTGCGCACGCGTCTGCGCATGGTGCCCGAGCCCGGCACCAGCTACCCGCCAACCCCAGCGATCGAAGTCTTGCCGCACAGCATCGACTACCCCACGAACATCGAGGACATCAACCGCGCGCGCTGCCTGCTGGAGATCACCCAGGCCCACCAGAGCGGGCTGACGGTGCGCTGCCTGGAAGCGCTGTTCTTCGACAAGAAGCTCATCACCAACAACCCCAGCGTGCGCACGCTGCCGTTCTACCACCCGGCACGTTTTTTCATCCTGGGACAGGATGATCCGCAAACCATCCCAGCCTTCTTGAGCACCCCCATGCCGCCCCTGCCCAAGGGAGCTTTGGACGCGTACGACTTTGCGCATTGGCTGCGCCAGTTCGAGGGCGTACCAGCCCGCTGACAACGCCCTCCGAGCAGCCCAAGCCCCGCCGGACTGGCGATTCCCGTGCTTTCGGATGGTTGGATTACTATTTCCTCTTGATGTTGAAAAAATCAGAAGCCTTCCTGTCCGCTGCCATTACCGGTCTGTTTCTGTTTTTCCCCATGAGTTTAGGGCTGGCCAGCAGTTTGATGCTGGCGATCGTTCTGCTGTGGCTTGTGACAGGGAACCTGAAAGCACGCTGGCTGAGGATCAAAGCCAATCCGGTCGCATGGGCTGCGTTACTGCTGTATGCCATCGTCTTGCTGGGCATTTTTTACTCACCCGCTTCATGGAATGATATTGGCCTGCATCTGACCAAATACCTCAAGCTGCCGTTCGCCGTGATTCTGATGTCGGCCATTGCCACGGACAAGCTACAAAAACGCTGCCTGAATGCATTTGTCATGGCGATGGGTTTTGTGTTGATTTCCACCTGGCTCAATATCTGGTGGGATCTTCCCTGGTCAAAAACCCACAATCAGGGATGGAATGTCACCCACCATGTATTTGGCGACTACATCACGCAAAACATCATGATGGCGTTTCTGGTCCTGGTGGCCTTGGTGCGAACGATCCGTTCACCGAACACATGGCACAAAATCGCGTGGGCGGCCGTGGCGCTGCTGGCAAGCATCAGCATCACCCATCTGTCGGAAGGACGCGTCGGGTATGTACTGCTGTGGGTCGTTCTGGCGGTCTTCGTCTTTTCTGCGCTCAAAGGACGCGCGATGTGGCTTGCTGCGGTCAGTGGCGCCGTCATCATGGTGGTCGTGCTGGCCAGTTCCGGGCTGATGCGTGACCGGTTCGAACTCGCCTTCACCGAGATGCAGCGCGCAGATGCCGAAAAAATGACATCCGTGGGAAACAGAATTTATCTCTACAAAATCACGCCCCAGCTGATTGCAGAAGCCCCCCTGCTAGGCCATGGGACGGGCTCCTACCATTCCGAGATTTGCCGCTTTGTGAATATCCCGCAGGGATGCCATGGCTGGATCAGCTGGCACCCCCACAACCAGTTTCTTTTCTTTGCGGCCGACCATGGCGCACTCGGCTTTGCTGCCTATCTCTTTTTGCTGATCAGCATGGCATGGATGGCACGCCAAACGGCCGACCCCGAAATCAGGGTGCTACTGATCGGACTGGCGGCCCTTCTCGCCGTCAACAGCTTGACCAATGCGTCCTTGTGGAGCGCACGCGAGAGCCACTTCTTCACTTACATGATGGCCCTGCTAAGCTGCCGAGCCCTGTATCACCGCAAGCCTGTGCCGGCTGTCCAAGCAACAGCGTGATCGCGATGTTCTTTTTGCCAGATACGGCTCCATTCGTTTTAAACAACAGCGCAACGGAACCGCTCGAAACCGTGCGACAGACAACCAGGACTTCCCGATGAATTCCACCAAACTTCCTGTCGTGTATTCAATGCACTGGGACAACATTCCAGACAACATACTCCAGCAGCAACGTGCTGTTTTCGAACATCTGCAGATTGAATTGATTCAGGAAAATGCCAACAAGACATCGCATGGCACATGGATGAAAAATGTCATTGAGCGCAGTGCATCGGACGACATCATCATCTTTTGCGATATTGACGCCTTTCCCATCCGGCGCAGTGCCTATTTGCAGGCCATCGACCACGCAAAGAACGGCGCCCTGTTCGGTCTGGCGCAGTTTTCGAATCACAAAAAGGGCACCGAACTGTATGCAGGGCCGATGTTCATGGCCTTTCAAAAAAGCACCTGGGAGGCCCTGGGCAGCCCTGCGCTCAAATCGGGGGGTGACTACGATGCGGCCGAGGTGATGTCTGCGCTCGCCCGGAAAAGCAATATCGAGCTGGTGCTCTCCCGGCCTTCCAGCTGCCTGATACCCAAGTGGGCGCTGGGCAATGAGGGGGTGTTTGGCATCGGCACCTTTTACGGCGACTGCGATTTCTTTCATCTGTTCGAATCGCGCAAGCCGGCCTACGACGTGATCTTCAATGCCGTCGCGCAGGATGTGGTGGGCGATCGCCCGCTCAACTTCCGTCACTATCTGGAGATCGTGGAGACGCTGCAACACCCGCAGGAGCCAGGCCATCGACGCAGCAAGGCGCCCGGGTTCTGGCACAAACTCTTCAAGTAGGCCCCGGCCCACCGCAGGGCACAGCCGACTCCAGTGCCTGCCCGCCCCTTTATTTACCCGCCCCCTGTCATGTCATTGCCCCTGTGCTTCATCAACCTCGCACGCGACCAGGAACGGCGCGCAAGGCTCGAGTCCGAACTGCTGCGCCTGCGCCTGGACGGCGAACGCATCGAAGCCGTCTGGTGGGCCGACCTGCCCGCAACAGCGCAGTCCGCGCTGTACTCGGAGAAGCTCAACCGCCAGCAGTATTACAAGCCGCTCGTCAACGGCGAGAAGGGCTGTTACGCCAGTCACCTGGCAGCCTGGCAAAAGCTGCTCGACAGCCAGGCCCCAGCCCTGATCGTGCTGGAAGACGATGTGCAGCTCGATCCCCGGTTTCTGGAGGTCACCCAGGCCATTGCTGCATTGACGATGCCCTGGGACATGGTCAAGCTCATGGGGCGCGAGCAGGAAAAAGTCCGCGCCCGGCGCCCACTCACCGCCACGACTGAACTGATCGATTACCTGCGCGTTCCCAGCATGACCGCGGGCTACGTGATCAGCCGCGCGGGCGCAGCCAAGCTGCTGGCTGCACGCCGGCCCTTCGGGCGGCCGATTGACGTCGATTTGCGCTTCTGGTGGGAATGCGATCTGCGCATCCTGGGCGTCGTTCCCCCGGTGGTCCTTCTGGACGATACCAGCCTGGTGAGCAGCATCGGACAGAAGCCCGCAATGGGCGTCGGCGCCCAATGGCGCAAGTTCCGCATGAAACTGCAGCTAACGGTCTTGAACACCCTGCACCACCTGCGCAAATCCCTGATTGCCTAAGATTTCACGCAAGCCATGCACCCGGCCGTCAATCTGGCAGGCGAATGGGTGCGCTGCGGTGCACATCCGCCAGCAATTGTTCGTATCTCGCCTGCATCACCGACAGATCAAAGGACTTTTCGGCCTCCCGGCGTGCCGCTGTCGCCAGCGCGGACGCCAGCGCGGGTGATCGCAGCAAGCGCTCCAGGGCCGATGCCAGGGCCTGGGCATCCCCCTCGGGCACGAGCAGGCCCGTGCGCTCGGGGTCTATCACCTCCCGCACGCCCACCACATCGCTGCCGATGCAGGCGCAGCCGGCTGCCATGGCCTCTGTCAATGCCAGGGGCATGCCTTCGTAATGGGTGGACAGCACAAAGAACTGCTGGTGCATCAGCAGTTGGGGGAGGTCCTGCACTTGGCCCAGAAAATCGACCTGATCGGTCAGTTGCAGACGCTCCACCAAGGCCCGGGTCTGTTGCTGCAGCCGCTTCTTGCCCAAGCCTGCCAGGTAAAGTCTGGGCCGCAGGCCTTTGTCGGCCAGCAATGCGAGTGCACGCACCAGGGTGGCATGGTCCTTCTGGCGCGCAAAACGCGATGCCATAACGACCCCCGCCTCGCGTTGCGCCCAAGGCACCAGGCTGGCGGCCGGGAAACGCGCAAGGTTGATGCCATTGGGAATGGCCACGCAACGCTCGGGCGGAAAACCCAGCTCGACCAAGCGGGTGCGCACGCCCCTGGAAACGCCCACGCTCGCGGCCGTGCGGCGCGCCAGCCACAGCGCCTGCGCCAGGCGCCAGCGGGTGTAGCGCTCGCGCGAGTTGTGCTCCACATGCACCAGCTTCGGGGTGCCGGCCAGCAGGCCGGCATACCGGCCCCACAGGTGCTCACTGAAGCCGTGGGCGACCAGAATGTCGGGGCGCCAGTCCAGAGCGATCCGGCGCAACGCCCACACCGTGACCGCATGCGCCCAACCCGGCACCACGCGCACATCCAGCCCCTGTGCCTGCAATGCCTGGATGCGGGCGGGGTCGGTGTTGCGCTTGCGCCGCAACACCAGCAACACCTGCATGGACCCGGTGCGCTGGGCGGCCAGGCACAGGTCCACGGCCACCTGGGTGGCGCCCGAGAACCCGCCCGTCACGAAATGCAGTACGCGCAAAATTTCTCCCGCTCACCAGCCCTGCCGGCGCCCCCAGCTGCTGGATCCGTGCCCCAAAGGGCTGCACGCGGATACGCAGCAGCCTGTAGGCACGGCACAACCCCCGCAGGGATCAATGACCGCCGTGAGCGACCTCGCCCGCCTTCAACCGGTACACCGTGCCGCAATACGGGCACTTGGCTTCGCCAG
>DAOPUP010000161.1:0-5841 GCA_035350655.1 Acidovorax sp.
GCAGCACCATGGTGGCGGGCAGCTCTTTCATCACGTCCACAAACACCAGCAGCGCGGCGGCGGCGGTAGAGCGCTTGAGCAGCGGCCAGTGCACGCGCGCCATCAGACGCGCGCTGCCCGCGCCCAGCATGCGTGCCGAATCGTCCAGGCTGGCCGGGATGCGCGCATAGCCGCTTTGCACCGACTGCAGCGCCACCGCGCAAAAGCGCACCAGATACGCCCAGACAATGCCGACCGCGGTGGTGGTGACCAGTGCGCCCACACCCCACTGCGGCACGCGCGCCTGCAGCCACCCCACGGGCAGCAGCAGGCCCACCACGATCACTGCGCCCGGCACGGCATAGCCCACGCTGGCCAGCCGCACCACGGCGCGTGTCAGCAGGTCTGGGCGGCGGCGCACGGCAAAGGCCAGCGCCAACGCCACGGCCACGGCCAGGCCGGCGGTAATGCTGCCCAACCGCACGCTGTTCCAGGCCCATTCCATGAAGCGGCCCCAGGGCAGCACCGACCAGTCGGACGCCAGCGGCCGCAGCATGAACGCCACCGGCGCCACAAAGCCCATGAACACGGGCAGCGTGCACACGCCCCACGCCACCGCGCGCGCCCAGCCGCGCAGCGGCACCGGCTGGGCCTCGGTGGCGCCTGCGTGGCCCGTGCCCTTGGCGGTGAAGCGCATGCGCCGCTCGGCGCGGTGCTCCAGCCACAGCAGCAGCAGCACCAGGGCCAGCAGCATGGTGGACAGCTGCGCGGCGGCAATGCGGTTGTCCATGGACAACCAGGCCTTGATGATGCCGGTGGTGAAGGTCTGGATACCGAAATAGCTGGTCACGCCAAAGTCGGCCAGGGTCTCCATCAGCGCCAGCGCCACACCGGCGGCCACGGCCGGGCGCGCCAGCGGCAGCGCGATGGTGGTGATGCGCCGGGAGAGCGGCGCGCCCAGCAGGCGGGCCGCTTCCATGAGGTGCGCGGCGCGCTCGCCCAGTGCCGTGCGCGCCAGCAGATAGACATAGGGATAGAGCGCAAAGGTGAACACCCAGATGGCACCCCAGAGGCTGCGCACCTCGGGCAGCAGGCGCCCTTCCAGCCCGAAGGTGTCACGCAGCGCCACCTGCAGCGGCCCGCTGAACTGCAAAAAATCGGTGTAGGCATAGGCCGTGACATAGGCCGGCATGGCCAGCGGCAGCAGCAGCAGCCACTCGAAGGTGCGCCGGCCCGGAAACTCGAACAGCGTGACCGCTGCCGCTGCGGTGGTGCCCACCACGGCAGCGCCCACCGCCACCCACAGGCCCAGCCACAGCGTGGTCCAGAGATAGCCGGGCAACACGGTGCTGGCCATCTCGCGCAGGATGGCACCGGTGTCGGTCTGGACCGCGCCCCAGGGTAGCCACGATGCCAGCAGCGCCAGCACCGGCAAGGCCAGCAGGCCCACCAGCAGCATCAGGGGCAAGGTAGAGAGGGAGAAGCGGGTGCGGCGCAAGGCAAGGGGCTCGGCAGAGGAAGGAAAGACACGACCGCTCTTATGGGAAGGGGGAGGGCGTGCTCAGGAATGCAAATGCGAATTTTAAGCATTCGCCCCGCCCCACCTAGAATGGCGCCATGTTTCTTGAGGTTTCCCAACTGGAAGTGCGTTACGCGGGCCGTTCCCAGGCGGCTGTCCAGGGCGTTACGCTGGGGCTGCATGCGGGCGATATCGGCGTGCTGATCGGTCCCTCGGGCTGCGGCAAGACCACCTTGCTGCGCGCCGTGGCGGGGTTGGAGCCGGTGTCGGCCGGTGAGATTCGCATGACGCGCCAGCTGGTGGGCAGCGCGCACCTGAATGTGCCGCCCGAGGCGCGGCGCATCGGCATGGTGTTCCAGGATTACGCCCTGTTCCCGCACCTGAGCGTGGAGCGCAACGTGGCCTTTGGCATCCACCAGCTGCCCCGCGCCGAGCAGGCCGCGCGCGTGGCCGAGGTCCTGCAACTGGTGGGCCTCGCAGGCAGCGGGGCGCGCTTTCCGCACGAGCTTTCGGGCGGACAGCAGCAACGCGTGGCGCTGGCCCGGGCGCTGGCCCCGCGCCCGCAGCTCATGCTGCTGGACGAGCCGTTCTCCAACCTTGATGTCGACCTGCGCGAGCGCCTGGCGCACGAAGTGCGCGACATCCTGAAGGCCGCCGGGGCCACGGCGCTGTTTGTTACGCACGACCAGTTCGAGGCCTTTGCGATTGGCGATGTGATCGGCGTGATGCACGAAGGCCATCTGCACCAGTGGGACGATGCCTACACCCTCTACCACCGGCCGGCCACGCGCTTTGTCGCCGACTTCATCGGCCACGGTGTCTTCACCCCTGCCACGCTGGTGCAGCGCGGCAACAACGTGGTGGCGCAAACCCTCCTGGGCGACCTGACCGATCTGAGCGAGTGCCCCCTGCCCGCAAGCTACCCCGGCGGTGAATGCGATGTGCTGCTGCGCGCCGATGACGTGGTGCACGATGACCACGCGCCCGTACAGGCGCAGATTCTGCGCAAGTCGTTTCGCGGCTCGGAGTTTCTGTACACCCTGCGCCTGGCCAGCGGACAGACCCTGATGGCCCATGTGCCCAGCCACCACAACCACGCCGTGGGCGAGTGGATCGGTATCCGGGCGCAAGTCGATCATGTGGTGACGTTTGCACGCGCCTGAATTTTTCAAGCCAAACTAGCCTAAGACTCTTATTTAATAAGGGCCTATTGCTATATAATAAATAGCAACCAGTCAAGGCGCAGCGAGCGCCTGGACGGCGCGCCCGACTCACCCCTGGCGCAGGCGGTCCACCCTGTCGTGCAGGTGCTGCGTCCAGACGCGCCGGTCACGGCCGCCCGCCTGCTCGGGCACGCCGTAGTGCACCACGGCCTCGATGGCGGGCGCGCGCAGGGTGCGCCAGATGGAGCCCACCAGGGTTTCATCGCCAATGTAGCTGGGCGCAAAGCTGGCCATGCCACTGGCCTTGTCGGCAAAGCGCAGGCCCACCGGCTGCACGAAGGCGTCTGCCGCCACCGCCGCCTGCAGCAGGTTGGCATGGAACGGCAGCATGGCCCGCCCGTCGCCCGTGGTGCCCTCGGGAAACACCGCCAGCACCTCGCCACGCTCCAGCGCCTCGTGCATGGCGCGCACCATGCGCAGCGCGTCGCGGCGCGAGTTGCGTTCGATGTAGAGGGTGCCTGCGGCGGTGGCCAGCGTGCCGATGAGGGGCCAGGCCTGCACATCCGATTTCGAGACAAAACGGCAATGCCGCGCCGCATGCATGACCGGAATATCGAGCCACGACAGGTGGTTGGCCACCAGCATCACGGGCCCCGTCACGGGCGGGGTGCCCATGATGCGCAGTGAAATACCCACCCGTGCCAGCAGCTGCAGTGACCAGGCCTGCACGCGGGCGTGCTGCTGGTCGGGCGCGAGCGCCGGAAAACGCAGCGCCACGATCACCAGGCCCCTGAAGATGTGGCCCAGCACGCGCAGCAGGCGCCAGCAGGCACGCAGATTCTTCATGCGGCAGCCACCGCGGGCCAGCGGGCGGGCCGCACAAGACAGCGCTGCACCGGTCAGCCGCGCTCGAAGGCCACCTGGCCGCCCACCAGCGTGGCGCGCACCTGGCCTGGCAGCTCGTAACCAGAAAACGGCGTGTGCTTGCCCTGGCTGCGCAAGGCATCGTCCTGCACCGTCCAGGCGGCCCGCGGGTCGAAAATGCACAGGTCGCCCACGCCGCCTTCCACGATCTGGCCCACGCTGGCCTGCAAGGTGCCCAGCGCATTGCCCAGCACGCGCACGGGCTCGGAGGTCACGGTGGCCAGGGCACGCTGCAAGGGCACGCCGCGGTCCTGTGACCACTTGAACGCCAGGCTCAGCAGCAGTTCCAGACCGGTGGCGCCCGGCTCGGCCTCGGCAAACGGCAGGGTCTTGGCATCTTCATCGACCGGGGTGTGGTCGGACACCAGCGCATCGATGGTGCCGTCCGCCAGCGCGGCGTGCAGCGCATCGCGGTCACGCTGCTGGCGCAGCGGGGGCGACAGGCGGGCGCGGCTGTCAAAGAAGCCGATGTCCACATCCGTGAGGTGCAGCGAGTTGATGCTCACGTCGGCCGTCACCTTCAGGCCCTCGGCCTTGGCGCGGCGCAGCAGCTCCACCCCGGCGGCGCTGCTCAGGCGGCACAGGTGCACACGGGCACCTGTGGTCTTGAGCAGCTCAAAAATGGTGTGCAGCGCAATGGTTTCGGCCGCCACGGGCACGCCCGACAGGCCCAGGCGCGTGGCCAGCGGGCCGCTGGCAGCCACGCCTTTGCCCAGGTGCATCTCTTGCGGGCGCAGCCACACGGTGTAGCCAAAAGTGGCCGCGTATTGCAGCGCGCGCTGCAGCACCTGGGTGCTGGCCAGCGGCACCTCGGCCTGGCCAAAGCCCACGCAGCCCGATTCGGTGAGTTCAGCCATTTCGGTCAGCACCTCGCCCGCGAGGCCGCGCGTGAGCGCACCCAGCGGAAACAGGCGCGACTGGTGCAGTTTTTCAGCGCGGAACTTGAGCATTTCCACCAGGCCCGGCTCGTCGAGCACGGGGTCGGTGTCGGGCGGGCAGACCAGGCTGGTCACGCCACCGGCCACGGCGGCGGCCATCTCGGATTCGAGCATGCCCTCATGCTCGTGGCCGGGCTCGCGCAGGCGCGCAGCCAGGTCCACCAGGCCCGGCAGCACGATGCAGCCAGCGGCGTCGATCACGCGGTTGGGCGCAAAGTCGGGCGGCACGCGGTTCACGCCCACGATGCGGCCGGCCGCCAGCGCGATGTCACAGGTCTGGTCGAGGCCCGAGGCGGGGTCGATCACACGGCCGTTCTGGATCAGTATCTTCATGGTTTCAAGCCAAATTGGCCGCTAGCGCTTGTTAAATAAGCGCTAGCAGCTATGAAAACAGGAGTGTTCATTCCGAGCGTCATGCCTCGTTACCGGCAACGATGGACATCACTGCCATGCGCACGGCGATGCCAAAGGTGACCTGCGGCAGGATCACACTCTGCTTGCCATCGACCACGGCCGAGTCGATCTCCACGCCCCGGTTGATGGGCCCGGGGTGCATGACGATGGCATCGGGTTTGGCCAATTGCAGCTTTTCGGGCGTGAGGCCGAAGCTCTTGAAATATTCCTGACTCGACGGCAACAGCGCGCCACTCATGCGCTCGTTCTGCAGGCGCAGGGTGATGACCACATCGGCATCCTTGATGCCCTCTTCGAGCGTGTGGCACACGCGCACCCCCATCTGCGCCATGTCCGACGGCACGAGGGTGCGCGGGCCCACCACGCGCACTTCGGGGCAGCCCAGGGTGGTCAGGCCATGGATATCGGAGCGCGCCACACGCGAGTGCAGCACGTCACCGACGATGGCCACGGTGAGGTTGCTGAAGTCTTTTTTGTAATGCCGGATGGTGTACATGTCCAGCAGCCCCTGCGTGGGGTGGGCATGGCGGCCGTCGCCCGCATTGATCACATGCACATGGGGCGCCACATGCTGGGCAATCAGGTAAGGCGCACCCGACTCGCTGTGCCGCACCACGAACAGGTCGGCCGCCATGGCCGAGAGGTTCGCGATGGTGTCCAGCAGCGACTCGCCCTTGCTGGCCGAGCTGCGCGCGATATCGAGGTTGAGCACGTCGGCCGACAGGCGCTTGGCCGCGATCTCGAAGGTGGTGCGCGTGCGCGTGCTGTTCTCGAAGAACAGGTTGAACACGCTCTTGCCACGCAAGAGCGGCACCTTTTTGACCTCGCGGTCGTTCACGCTGACGAAGTTGGCGGCGGTGTCGAGGATGTGCGTGACGATGTCGCGCGGCAGGCCCTCGATGGA
>DAOPUP010000162.1:0-5838 GCA_035350655.1 Acidovorax sp.
GGACTACTTCTTCCTGAAGATCCGGGCAGCGTTCCCCGGTATTCCTCGATGAACCAATTTTTAGGGGGGCGGCGAGTGGCACTGCAGCGAGGGAGGGTGGGGTCGGGTGCCAGGCCCCGTTTCCAGGCGGCGTCGACCAGGGATTCAACAGTGTCCGACACACGCTTTTCAAAGGAGCACCGCCATGAGCCCACACCATCCCGCCAGTCCTAAAAACGCCCCAGAGCACGACCTGCTGATTGATGAACTGCGCGACATCCTGCGCGCCCACTGGGCATCGGCCTTGGCCGGGTCAATGGTGCCGTCGGGTTCTTTGCTGATGCGCCCGGCTTGGATGGCCTTGGCCACAGCGGTGTGGCTCACGCCACGGTGTTGGGCATAGGCCCGGATGGAAAGTCCCATCGCATTCCTCCGGGCCGCTCGGGTCAATCAATCGTCGGGGGTGGATCACCTCGGCGTGGAAACGGGTGGAAACCTGGGTGGCAACTGGCAACCTCTTTTTGTCGCTGGCGCCACAGCTAGGCAAGCCGGGTGGTTGGCGCGTCCCCCGCTTTTGAGATCGCCCAGGAGGACCCGTCAGATGTGTCAGATGCGTCAGCCACACTCACTGGGCCTTCGCCAGTTCTTCACGCAGCGCCCGTTCCATCTGACGCGGGTACTCACGCAATGCCACGCTCCTGACCGTCTCGGCCATGCCGAAACGCGACTGCACCTTGATCTGGGCCTTCGGCCGCAGCAAGTACAGCGCCAGGATGCGTCGCCCGTCCCGGCGCTCGAACAGCATCCCCGCCCGGTAAAAGACGGTGGGCTTGCTCTTCACCTGGTCGAGCCACTGGCTCTTGGGGATCACCCGGGTCTGTGCCATCTCGCGCAACCGCCCGGCCGGAATGGGTCGCGCATCGGGAGGGCTGCCGCCGGACTCCTGTGCCGCCATGAATCGATCCCGCGACCAGACCTCGGCCATCAAGGTGCGGGGCTTGGCCGGCGTGACGCCAATGCCCCGGCTGATCCACGGGCGGCGCAGGTTGAAGCGCTCGGGCAGGCCATCACGGACGGCATCGCGGGCATCGAAGGCTGTACGCGTCAGGGCTTTGGCGGCGGCATTAGGGATGTGCGTCTGTGCTAGATCAGAGAGATGCTCGGTGGCCTTGGATACATCAGCGGTGACATCAAGTTTCAGCATCGACAGATTTCCGGTGGCGTGGAGCGGAGGTCGCAGGCGTGATCGGTGTCGGCTCGGCGGCGATGCCAGCCTGCTGCGCGAGTATCTGCTGGGCAGTCGGCACGTCGACGTCGACCTCGACCGTGAGGCCAGGGGCGAACGAGCGCATGCCGCCAGCGCCGGCGAGAACCACCGGACGTGTGATGAGAAGTTTCATGGGGGAGTCTCCGGGGTGGGAGAAACTGGGCCGCGTAGCGTTGGCCAGGCCCAGAAACGACAACGCCCACCGGAACGAATCGGGTGGGCGCAGCTATTAGCAGTACGGGATTACTGTACCTTGTGGGGGGCCAGCATTCAAGTGGGTTTTTTGTTGGCCATGAAATATTTTTTACGCGATCACTCGCCCAGCAGCGCCTTGAGATCCTTGAGTACCAGAAACAGGTGGAACGGATCGGTCGTGCCCTCTTTGAAGTCAAATTTCCGGTACCACTGCCGAGCCTCATCATCCTTGGCATGGACAAGCACAGCACGAATACCGGCAATGTCCGCTGCCCGCAAAGTGCGTCGCAGCGCATCCTTGAGTAGCGCACGCCCCAATCCCTTGCCCTGGAAGGTTTGATCAACCGCCAGACGCGCCAGAATCATCACAGGCACCAGATGCCGGGCCAATCCCTTCACGATACGCTCTGGCGCCGACGGATGATCCACACTGCCCACGGTCAGGCTGTAAAACCCGACGACCGCCTCTGCGTCAGAACACACATAGGTCTGCGCGCTGTTGGCTCGTTGATTGTTCAGCGCATGGCGTTGCAGAAACTGGTTCAAGGCGACCTGGCCGCAATCGAACGATTCGACGGCATCGGTCGCCTTGAGTTTGCGAACGGACTCCAGTCTGGACACGTATCAGTCCAGGATGCTGGGTTCAGTCATCAGCTTCTTGAGACGCGGCATCGGCTGCGGTGGCGCATCCAGTGCTTGCTGAAACGCCTCCCATTGCTCCTCAGTAAGAACGAAATGACGACGATCCGCCAACGCCTGATTGGCCGCCACGATGCCCGCATCGAGCAGGAATTCGCTGACGTTCTTATGGCAAGAACGCGCCGCCTCCTGAAGCAGATGCTTCACCGTCGCACTGGCGCGGACATCGATCCGCTCGGTTTTCGAAAAACTTAAGGTGGCCATGGTCGTCTCCTCATCTGATTGCCTCGATAATAACGTCCGGATAACATCCTGACAAGTCGTACATGACTGGCCTCCCTTGGCGATTGCGCTTTGGGCGCTCGCTCGTACCCGTAGTACCGGGCCAGAACGCCGAGTGCCGCGACCAGGATGCCCTTGGCCTCGTTTTTCTCGACACGCTTGCCGTTCCAGCCGTCGCGCAAGGACCAATCGCGGATCGACATCTGCAGCCCGGCCACGTACCACAGCGCCGATCCGGCTGGACTGCCACTGCCGCCCACCGCCTCCTGCGCATCCCGAACCACTCGGGCAGCACCAGCGTTCTTCTCGACCATCATCTGCCCCGGTGCCGTTCCACCCGGCAGGCCGTCGAGCTTGGGACTGGCGACACCACTGCCGAACGCCCGGGCGAAGTCCTGTGAGAACTGCTGCCCCGCGTCGTGCATGGCACCAGTGATGGTACCGTTCCGGAGCATCAGCGCCAGCGTATCCACCGTGCGGTAGTGATCGACCGGCTTCTGGTCATCGTCCTCCTCACGCACATAGTGGATCACGCTGCCATCAGGCCCGATGCGTTCATCGCCGATGCGCGGCTTCTTCTCGGCACGGGCCTCGGCGCGTTGCGTCTTCTTGGTCATGGCCGTCCCGCCCCGAGTTGTCCGAGGGTCGCCAGCACCCCATCACGGTCACGCTGCACGGTGATCGACTTACCCGTGGTCGCCACCACCGTCCAGGTCTCGCCATCACCCCGGTCGATCACTTCGCCCTCGGCCCAAGGTGTGCTCTTGCGGGAAGCGACAGTGCGCGCACCGTAGAGCTTGGTGGCGATGCCGGACAGGAACGCCCGATCCCAGTCGTCGTAGATGTCCTCCAGCGGCACGACCACAATGCCTTGCTTGTGCCAGGCCGCCGCACGCATGGCACGCAGTTCGTCGCTGCTGGCCGGTGACGCTGGCGCCAGGCGCCCGAGTGCGCAGGGAATAGAAGCGGTGTGAGTTCTCATGCCACACCTCCTTGGGTCATCGCCCAGTCCAGCAGCGCCAGCGCATCGGCGTGGTTGTCATCGACCGGATCGAAGCCACGCGCCGTGGCCGCCGCGATCATCTCGGCCTTGCCAGCATTGCCCTTGCCGGTGGCGTGCTTCTTGATAGTGACCTCGGGCAAGGAACCGCTCAGGATCACCTTGCGCCGAAATGGGTGCGGGTGCGTGTAACGGCCAGCGGCTTCGTCGACCGTGACCTCGACCTCTTCAAAGATGTCGTCCATCACCTCAACGTCTATCCGGCTGAAATAGCCAATGCCGGCAATCCAGCCCCGGTCCAGCAACAAGCGGCCAAAGCTCAACAGCTCTCTGCCGAACAGCGTGCTGTCCATCCCGTCCAAACGCTCCAGCCGTTGCAGTGTCTCTGTCAGCATCGGCAGCCTCCTCAAAATCCGGGGCGGTTCAGCGGCGGAAATCCCACGCCTGTAGGGCGGTGGGAGCACAAAAAAGACGCAAAAAAGCCCCCAAAACCGAAGTTTTGGGGGCTCTATAGGATGGACTGAGTTCCGTTTGACCGCTTTGAGGCCCTCACTAGCCACCTTTGTGGGGCGGGCGGCAGGGTCTGGTGGCGGAAAACTTTACTTAGTTATCCAAGGGAAGCGCCACACCGCATTAAGTATCCAGATGTCGCTGCAAATCCATGCTGTCGTGCAGGATGCGCAGCACATCGATTACGCCTTCCTGAACATGGACTCGGCACACCAGCAGATGCCGTCCCCTGTGACTATGGCGCGCCACATGCAGCGTAGCTACGTCAACACCCAACTCAGGGCGTCTGCGCACACCGTTCAGTTGCGGGCCTTCGCTCAACGCCTCAAGGGCATCGTTGATGGCATCGGCGTAAACATGCACCTGTAGCGGTCCAAACTGCTCAAGTGTCCATTCAATGATGTCTTCCACATCTTGAGTGGCTTGATCGGCAAGGCGTACCGTCCAGCCACTCATTCGTGTTTCGCCAGTACGCGCTTGCTGATGGCGGTGATGTGCGAACGCAGCGATGCCGCATCACCAAATTCGCGGTAGCGACCTGCGTCAATGTCGGCAATCCCTACGGCTACTGCGTCACGCAAGGCGGCAAGTTTGGCAGCTTGCTCCGCTTCTCGTGCTTGAACAAGGCGAAGCCCTTCACGCAGCACCTCGCTGGCATTCTGGTAGTAGCCGCTGTCCACCATCTGCTCGACAAACTTCGCCTGCATGTCGGTCAGTACGACGTTGCGTGTGGGCATGGCAATCTCCTTTAATCCAATCGGTGCATGGCAGATTATGCCAATACCTCTTGAGCGGCACAAAGCGCATTCATTACAACTGCGTACACTGCATCTTGCGTGCCGTTGCCATGCCCCGCAGGGCGCGGCGCTGACGGGCACAAGCCAGCTTGATCAAACTGGCGGGCGTGCCCACTGCATGGGCAAAGGTGCTAAAGAACGTGTCTGCACAGGCAATGAATGCCTCGGTGTCCATGCCCAGGCGCTGCAGCAATGCGGGGGCGTGGCTGGCAATGGCGCCGCGCTTTTGCGGGTGCACTACCCGGCCTACCGTGTCTACGAGGTCAAGGTATTCTTCCAGCCCAAAGGGCACGGCCAGCGCAAACCGCGCTGTGGGGTCAAAAGGCATCAGCGACGCTGCGGTCAAAGCGGCCAGCGCTTGCTCCGGTAGCAACTGGGGAATGTTGGCTGGAGGCACTCGGCGCGCAGCCATGTTGGGCTTGGCGGGTACCGCTGGCGCAGGTGCAGATGCAGGTACATCCACCACCTCGAACGCATGGCCGCGCAATTCAGCCAGGCGAGCGGCCATCGAAGTGTGGGCACTGTCCTCCAGGCTCTCGGCAATGCCTGCACGCACTGGGTTCAAGTCTACATAGGCCATGGCCGACAGCAGCGCTTGCTCATCCAGTAGCGCTTGGCTTTTAAAGCGCCCTTCCCAAAAGCAACCCTTCACGCCGTCTTCGGCATTGGCCTGGCGGGCGATGGACTCGTTGAGCACCCGCATGTACCAAGACAAATCGAACAACCGTGCGCGGTAGGTGTCGGCCATTTCGTCTACCTTGGCGCGCTCGGCGTAACCCATCAGAGCCCTCAAGGCGGGCTGCTGGTGGTAGCGCTGTACCAGCTGTGGGCCTGTGAACAGTTGCGTCCAGCGGCGCAGCACCTCGTCGGTGCTCCAGCTGCGCGCACGCTCTGCATCCACGCGCAACACCACGTGGTAGTGGTTGCTCATCACCGCGTACGCAGCCACATCGATGGAAAACACCGAGGCCAGCTCACGGATGCGTGTTTCTATCCAGCCCCGGCGGTGTTCAAACGTCTTGCCAGTGTGCGCATCGTGGCCGCACAAAAAGGCGCGGCGTACGCAGCGGTTGACCACGTGGTACCACGGAGTGTCGGACAAGGAGACGAGGGCGGAGCGGGGGCGGGTCATGGGAGCCAGTTTAAAGGGTGCTGCTTATTTTGGCAAC
>DAOPUP010000163.1:0-5834 GCA_035350655.1 Acidovorax sp.
CGGAACTGGTCGTCCTCGCGCACCAGCGGCGGCAGGCCGCTGATGATCTGCAGGTCCTGCGTGGCACGGATGCTGGTACTGCCGGTGCCAAACAGCCCGGTGGACGCATCGGCCACCGCCACGATCTTGAAGGTGGTCAGCGCATCGTTGAGCGGCACGGTCACCTTGGCCTGGCCGTTGGCGTCGAGCTTGAGTGCAGGCTCCCACAGCAGCAGGGTGTCCAGCAGTTCGCGCGTGGGCGACTTGCCCCCGCCGCCGCCGGCGGGCACGGCCTTTTTGCCATAGTGGCGCCGGCCGATGATTTCCATCTGCGCGGTCGATGTCTCCACGCCCCAGCTGCGGCGCTGCAGCATGGCTTCCAGCAGGTTCCAGCTGTTGTTGGGCATCAGCTCCAGCAGCGCCTGGTCCACAGCGGCCAGGGCCACTTCGGCATTGGCGGCGGGCTTGCCGCCCGGCAGCGTGGCGGTGATGGTGACCTGCGCCTTGCCGCGCACGGCATAGCTCTCCTTGTCGGCCTGCACCTTCACATCAATCTGATGGGCCTGCGTGCCCACGCGGATTTCGGCCACGCCCAGGCGGTATGCGGGCTTGGACAGATCCACCAGCGCCGTGGGCGCCTGGTATTCCTTGCCTTCGTACCAGAACGAGTTCCACCACTCGCGCGGCGCCTTGAAGCCCCAGGTGAAGAAGCTGTACCACGGCACCTCGCGCAGGCGGCCGCGCAAGGCCAGCACGCTCACGTACACGTTGGGGCCCCAGTCGGGCTGCACCTTCAGGCTCACCGTGGGGTCCTGGCCATTGAGCTGCACCACCTGCGTGTCAATGATGCCCTCGCGCTCCACAGCCACCAGGGCCGTGGCAAAGCGAAACGGCATGCGCACCTGGAATTGGGCGGTCTCGCCGGGCTGGTAGCTTTTCTTTTCGGGCAGCAGGTCGATACGGTCGTGGTCTTCGCCGCCAAACCACAGCTCGCCCTGGCGCGTGACCCACACCGATGACGCGGCCACACTGGTGTTGCCGTCCTTGTCGGTGGCCGTGACCACCAGCTCCACCTCGCCGGGTTCGTCGAGCTTGGATTCGCACAGCAACAGGCCGCGCGCATCGCTCTTGCCGCTGCACAGCGTGCCCAGGTCTTTGGTTTCGGTCTGGTTGTCGTAGCTGTAGAAGCCGCCCACCATGCGTTTGCGCGTGGTGGTGGTGATGCGCGCCACGGCCTGCACCTGCAGCGAGGTGTCGGCCGCCGGCTTGCCGTTGTGCTGCAACGCCAGCGCCTGAAAGCGGATCTTCTGGCGCGCAGACACCCAGCCTTCGGTCTTGATGCCCGCGACCACACCGGCGGGCCACAGCGTCTGCGTGCTGCGAAGGGTCTGCACCTCGCCATTGGGGTCGGCATAGGTGGCCTCCAGCAGCAGCTCCTGCGGCTGACGGGCCTGGGGCACGTTGTCGATGGTGACTTTGCCCGCACCGTTCTTGTCCAGCGTGAGGGGCAGCTTGTCGGCAATCACGCGCGCGTCATGGCTGGCGGAGGCTTCTTCGTCGTCGCTGTTGGCATTGCTCTGCTCGCGCTTGCGCGGCGGGCTGAAGCGGAAGGTGTCGTAGTCGCTGAACTCCAGGGACTTCCCGCGCACCAGGGCCGACACGCGCACCGGCAGGTTGGCGGCGCCACCGCCGGCCACGTAGTTGATCTGCACCTCGGTGAGCACCGAGCGCACGCGCACCAGCGCCTTTTTCTCGACCGGGGCAATGCGCCCTTCGAGCACCGGCAGGCGGAACTCCTCGACCCGGAACTGGCCGGAGTCCAGGCTGCGCTCGCTGTCTTTGTCGTTGCGCAGTTCCACTTGGTACACCCCCAGCTTGGCGGCGGGGGGCACGGCAAAACGGCTTTGCGCGCTCAGGCCGCCCGTGGCGGTAGTGCGCCATGCCAGCGGCTGCGTGAACTGCTGGCCGCTGCCCACATGGGTGATGACCAAGGTGCCCGGCCGCGTCTCGGGCAAGGCAAAGCCCTTGCGGGTTTGCGTGCGCAGCAGATGCTTCATTGACACCGTTTCGCCCACGCGCAGCAGCGTACGGTCGAAGAGGGTGTGGGCACGTTCGTCAGGGCCGGCTTCGCTGCGGGTGGGCACATTGAAGCGCCAGGGCTCGATGCCGCGCTGCCAGTCGCTCCAGGTGAACGCCATGTCCTGCGCGCCCTCGGACTGGGCCCGCGCACTCACGAAGTAGGCTCGGCCGCCCTCCTCGCCGCCACAGCTCGGCGGATCGGGCGAGAGCCCCTCGAAGCGCGCGATGCCTTGCGCATCGGTGGTGGCCTTGGCGAGTTCCTGGCCGTCGCACTGCGAGACGCGCACCACCGCCCCTTCGACGGGCTGGCCCTTGTCGAGCGTGGTCACCCAGGCCAGCGCATTCTCGCGGCTCAGCTTGAAATGCACGCCCAGGTTCGTGACCAGCGCCGAGGTGCGCACGTACATCGTGCGGCCCGCGCCATGCCGTTCGTCCAGCAGCGATGCGCCCAGGCGCGGCGATGCGATCTCCACCACATGGAAGCCCACGGGGAGCGGAATGCCCACGACCTCGAACGGACGCAGATCGCCTCCCACGGACTTGGGCAGCTCCAGCGTCTGCACGCCGCCCTGCCCCGCGAGCAGCGACAGCATGCGCGTCTGCACATCGTCGCGGTCCTTGTCGAGCACGGCAGGCAGCGGCCCCTTCACATCGCGCCGGGCCCGCTGGCGATCGATGACGTAGTTGTCTTCGTAGCGCTGCACCTTGCGTAACCACGCAATGATCTCGGCGTCGGTGCGGGGGCTGAGCGTGCTCACCTGGCCTGCGGAGGTCGCACCGGCGGCCTGCGCGCCCGGCTGCAGTCCTTGCACGCGCAGGGCAGCCTCCACATTGCGCAGCGTCACGGGCAGCAGCGCGGGCGGGTGGTCGGCGGCCGGGCCTTCGGCAAAACGCTCCACGATGCCAAAGGGCGCGGCGGCGAACTTGGCCAGGGACGGCATGCCCCCCGTGGCGACCTTCAGCGGAAAACTGTCGGCATTGCCCAGCGGGCGGCCCGAGGCGTCCTTGAAGTCCTTAGGCAGCTCCAGCGTGAAGGCCGTGTTTTCGGACAGCGGCGCGCTGAACTGCACGCTACCCACCAGCCCTTCAGCATGGGCGCCCTGGGCGCCGCCCTCGATCTCGGGTTGGAGGGTTTCCTTGGCCGACTTCAGGCGGATGGCAGCGGCCAGCGCGCGCGGCACCGGCGCATTGAACGACAGCACCATCGGCCGCAAGGGAAGGCAGGCCGTGCGGGCGTTCTCGCGTTCGCAACTGAACTCCGCGGCCAAGGGCTGGCGCACCTTGTAGTCGTAGCGCTTTTCCACGGCATTGGGCACGCCACTGGGCGTGGCCACGCCCTTGCCATACACCAGCTGCAGGCGCGAGCCCGAGGTCAGCCGCCGGTTGCAGGCCAGCGACACGAACCGCAGCGGGTCCTTGAGCGCGCGCTGCTCCAGCCCCAGCGACTTGAGCATCTCGCTGCGCTGCGCGCCGTCGATCAGCCGCACCGGCACGCGCTCGCCCACCCCCTCCAGGGCGCACCACATATGGGCCTGCACGCTGGCCAGCGTGGTCGGGCCGTTCAGTTGCAGCACAAAGAACTGCTCTTCGTCGATCTCCTGGCGAGTGCCGGGCCGCAGGTCTTGGACAAACGGGCCGCCACTATTGAATGGATAGCTCAATGTGCCCGTCAATGATGCGCCAGAGGCCGATCTGAAGCCTGGCTTGGCCGTCGCGGTGCAGCGCACACCGGGCGGCAGGTCGTTGTCGAAGTCGAAGACCCATTCACGCTCGCTGGTCCAGCGGCCCTGGCCCTGGGTGGCGGGGGCATCGCTGCAGCTCAGGCTCAACGGGGCGGGCGCCTTGGGGTCGCCCAAAGGGACCACCGCCGCATCAAAGCGCGCCACCACCTGCCGCACCCGCGCCACTTCACCCTGCGGCGAAAAGCGGTTGATCTGCAGGGCCTGCACGCCCAAGGCCATCAGCGTCAGACCGGTGGCCACCAGCCATTTTGTGGCGTTCATGCTTCCCCCCGTTATAGGAGCTGCAAGCGTAACAAAACCGATCAGCCTTACGTTGAATGTTGCAAGCGCTTACGCGGCGGGGCCACGGGATGGCTGCCCGTCGAGCCGCTGCGCCCCGTCCCTGGGCGCTTACTGCGGCACAAACCCGCTGGTCTTGATGATGCGGCGCCAGGCCTCGGTGTAAGCATGTTCGCGCGTGGCCAGTTGCTGCGGCGTCATGAAGCCCACCGTGAGCCCCATGGCAGTGAGGTGTTCGCGCACCTCGGGCTCGGCCACCACCTTGGCCAGCGCCACCGCAAACTGGGTGATGAACTTTTGCGAGGTGCCGGCCGGGGCATAGAAGCCGTAATACGGCAGGTCGTCAAACCCCTTGAGGCCCAGCTCGTCGAACGTGGGCACCTGGGGCATGGCCGCCTGGCGCTTGGCGCCGAGAACGGCCACCACGCGCAGCTTGCCGGCCTTGTGGTTTTCCATGAAGTCCTGCACCGAACCGACGCCCGCAGCAATCTGCTGGCCCAGCATGTCGGCCATCATGGGCGCGGCACCGCGGTAGGGGGCCGACACCAGGTCGAGCTGGAATTTCTGGCCCACCAGCTTCACCAGAAACTCGGGGGTGGACGCAGGCGCCGGAATGCCCACAGCCCCCTTGCCCCCGCCTTGCGTGCGCACCCACTGCAGATATTCGCCAAAGGTGTGGGCGGGTGTGCCACCAGAGACGGCAAACGCATTCACAAAAGTGGCAAAGCCACCCACGGGCACGAAGTCATGGTCGGGCTGGTAGCCCGGGTTCTTCACCACCAGCGGCAGGATGGAGATGGTGTGGTCATGCGTGAGGAACACCGTGGTGCCGTCGGCAGGCGAGGCCTTGAGCACCTGTGCGGCAATCTGCCCGCCAGCGCCGGGCCGGTTGTCCACCACCACCGGCATGTCCAGGGCGTCCTTGAGCCGCTCGGACAGCATGCGCGCAATGGCGTCGGTGCCGCCGCCCGGCGGAAAACCCACCAGGATGCGCAGGGGCTTGGCCGGCTGGGCCATGGCCGTGGACAGGGCCAAACCGGCTGCCAGGGCGGCCAGACCACGCAGGGCGCGCGAAACAACGGTGCGACGCAAAGACAACATATCCAACTCCTCAGGAGAAAAACCGGTAGAGCACGCTGCGAGACCGCCGCCAGAAGCACCACGACACCGGTACCGCCTGGCTGCACGCAGACTCAAACGCTATTAAACAAAGAGCATCCAGCGCAATACATCAAAGCGCCAGCACGCTATTTCATCCAAAAATTGATCAACCCGCCAGACGCGCCTGGTGGCGCGCGATCTGCGCACGCACCTGCGCGGGGGCCGTTCCGCCCAGCGTGTTGCGCGCGTTGAGCGAGCCGCGCAGGCTCAAGGCTTCGTACACATCTTTCTCGATCTGTGGGTGAAAGCCCTGCAGCACGGCCAAAGGCAGCTCGGACAGGTCGCACGCGTGCGTGGTGGCGGCCTTCACGGCGTGGGCCACGGTTTCATGGGCATCGCGAAACGGCAGGCCTTTCTTGACCAGGTAGTCGGCCAAATCGGTGGCGGTGGCGTAGCCGCGCAGTGCGGCCTGCTCCATGGCCTGCGCGTTGACGGTGATGCCGCCTTCCTTCTGGCCCGTGGCGGGGTTCAGCTGGCCGCCCACCATCTCGGCAAAGATGCGCAGCGTGTCTTTGAGCGTGTCCACGGTGTCGAACAGCGGCTCCTTGTCTTCCTGGTTGTCCTTGTTGTAGGCCAGGGGCTGGCCCTTCATCA
>DAOPUP010000164.1:0-5814 GCA_035350655.1 Acidovorax sp.
TGCTGGCCGCCGTGCGCGAGAGCGTGGCGGCGCTGGCCGTGGACAACGATGCGGTGCTGGCGCGCTTTGCCAGTGCGGTGGAAAATTTTGACGGCCCGGCGGGCTGGTGGAGCCGGTTGTTCGGCCTGGGTGACGAGGGCCGCGCCATCAGCCTGAAGAAAGCGGGCATCTTCCCCATCGTGCATGGTGTGCGCAGCCTGGCCCTGGCCCGACGTGTGTCTGCCACTGGCACGGCTGAGCGCATCACCGCCCTGGTGGAGTGCGGCGTGCTGGATGCAGCCCTGGGTGACGAGCTTGTGCAAAGCCTGCATTTCCTGATGGGCCTGCGCCTCAAAGCGGGCCTGGCCGAGATCGACACCGGCCGCGCGGTCACCGGCAACGTCGATCCCGAACGCCTGAGCAGCCTGGAGCGCGACCTGCTCAAGGATGCATTGGCCGTGGTCAAGCGCTTCAAGCTGCTGCTGCACCAGCGCCTGCGCCTGGACATGCTGTGAAGCCCGCTGCCCCCACCGGCCCGCGCCATTGGCTGGCACAGCTGCGGCGCCAATGGCTGCTCTACCACCTGGCCGATCCGGCCTATGCCTTCCTGTTCGATCCGCCGCCGCCCGGTGAATGGGTGGCGCTCGATTGCGAGACCACGGGGCTGAACCGGCGTAGCGATGAAATCATCGCCATCGGTGCTGTGCGCATCGCCGGCAACCGCATCCTGACCAGCGAGCGGCTCGAACTGCTGGTACGGCCCGACAAGGGCGTTCCGGCTGACAGCGTGCGCATCCATCGCCTGCGCGAGCGCGATGTGGCCCAGGGCCTGCCGCTGCAGGAGGCCATGGGTCAGCTGCTGCGCTTCATCGGCAGCCGCCCCTTGGTGGGTTACTACCTTGAATTCGACGTGGCCATGCTCAACCGCGCGATCTGGCCCCTGCTGGGCATGGGCTTGCCACAGCCCCAAATCGAAGTGTCGGCGATGTATTACGAATACAAATTCCGGCAGCTGCCGCCCTACCAGCAGCAGGCCAACGCCGACATCGACCTGCGCTTTGCCACCCTGATGGACGACCTGGGCTTACCCCAGCGCGAGGCGCATGACGCGCTCAACGATGCCGTCATGGCAGCGCTGGCATTTATCAAGCTGCGCGGACAGTGAGCTCCTCCCGGGGTGAGTGACTGCCCTGGCCGTCGGCACGGGGCCAGGCGACTGCGGGCGACGTTGTTCCAGGCGACCGCTCATCGGTTCAGACAGCCCAGGTGGTTTCAAGCCGCCGTGTTTTCAACGGCCGGCGGTGGCGATTTGATCTGGCGCAATAAATGCCCCGTTGTTGGTTGAAAAATTCAACCGAAAAGTCGACACCTGCAACCGTTGAAGATTGCAACTAAAGTGAGAGTGGTCAATGAAAAAGTGTCCTTTGGTCCAGCACCGCATGCGGTGGGCGCAGGTGGGGCTGTTGCATGGTGGTCATCGCGCGGCGTTGACGCGCAACAACTTCTGAGGAGAAACGCATGAACACATCTGTTCAAACCAATGTGCCCTTCAAAGGCAACGACAGGCTGTTATTCGGCATCATCATGGGCGTCATCGCGTTCTGGCTATTTGCCCAGACCACGCTCAACGTGGCGCCCGACATGCAGAAAGATCTGGGCATCGACGTCAGTCTGATGAACATTGCGGTGGCCATCACCGGCTTGTTCTCCGGCATGTTCATCGTGGTCATGGGAGGCTTGGCCGACCGCATCGGTCGTGTGCGCATCGTCATGCTGGGCTTCGTGCTCAGCATCATCGGTGCCTTGATGATTGCGTTAACGCCCACCGGTGCCATGGCCATGCCATTCCTGATGGTGGGGCGCGCGATCCAGGGTGTGTCGGCGGCGTGCATCATGCCAGCCAGCCTGGCGCTGGTGAAAACCTACTGGGAAGGTGCAGAGCGCCAGCGTGCGGTGAGCATGTGGTCGATCGGTTCGTGGGGCGGCTCGGGCCTGTGCGCCCTGTTCGGGGGGCTGATGGCAGAGAACTTCGGCTGGCGGTCCATCTTCTTTGCGTGCGCTGTCGTCTCCGTCATTGGCATGTTGATGGTACGTGGCACGCCTGAGAGCAAGGTGGAAACCAATGCCACAACCAGCCACAAGCTGGACCTGGCCGGCATCTTGAGCTTCATGGTCACCATGGTGGCACTGCAGATCCTGGTGACACAAGGCAACAAGCTTGGCTGGACCAGTTCGCTGATCACGACCATGGCCGTGGTGACCCTGGTGGCGGGTGGCCTGTTCTTCTGGTTCGAGGGCCGGGCCAGCAACGCGTTTGTCGACTTCAGCTTGTTCAAGAACCCGATCTTCACCGGGGCGACGATTTCCAACTTCATGCTCAACGGGGTGGCCGGCATGCTGATCGTGTCGCTGCAATTGGTGCAACTGGGGGGCAACATGAGTGCGCAACAGGCCGGCATGCTGACGCTGGGCTACGCTATCGCCATCATTGCGTTCATCCGCGTGGGTGAAAAGCTGCTGCAACGCTTCGGATCGCGCAAGCCCATGCTCTGGGGCTGCCTGATCACGGGTCTTTCTATCGCGCTGCTGATGCCCACCCACCTGATGCTGGCGGACTACAAGATTCTGGCCATCATCGGTTATTCGCTGTTCGGCGTGGGCTTGGCCTTCTATGCCACACCGTCCACCGATGCCGCGCTGACCAGCCTGCCTGCGTCGGCCGCCGGTTCCGGTGCCGGTATCTACAAGATGGCTTCGTCCCTGGGCGGCGCGTTTGGTGTGGCGATCTCGGCGGCCATCTTCACCGCTCTGCGCGTCAACAACGAAAGCATCCATTGGCTGGAAGGTGTGATCACCTTCGTCGGCCGGCAGGACAACGTGAGCATCCGCGAAGCAGCCATCATCGCCCTTGGCTTCAACATGCTGATGGTGGTGTGCGCCATCGTCGCGATCATGGTCACCATTCCCAAGGGCAAGAAGGCCTAGGCCGGATGGCCGCACAGGATGCTGCGGCCCCCTCCCTGGGGATCGCGGCAATCCGCTGAAATTCCCTCATTTTTGGATTGAGATAAGGAGCTGTTGACATGACTGCAATCCTGCAAGAGATGACCGCCGATCAAGGCCGCATCCAAGAGTATTTCCATTTTCTGCACCAGAACCCCGGTGTGGCCTTCGAAGAGAAGGTGGCCGCCAGTTTCATCGCCAAGAAGCTGCGTGAGTGGGGTTACGAGGTGACCGAAGGCATCGGCAAGACCGGCGTGGTTGGTCAGCTCAAGGTCGGTGACGGTGAGGCCCGTATCGGCCTGCGCGCCGATACCGATGCCCTGCCTGTGCAAGAGGGCTCCGATCTGCCCTACAAGAGCCAGATTGACGGCAAGTCGCACATGTGCGGACATGATGCGCACAGCGCCATGCTGCTCGGTGCGGCAGAGTACCTGGCCAGGACGCGCAACTTCAGCGGCACGTTGAACGTGATCTTCCAGCCGGCCGAGGAGATCATGGGCGGCGCACCGGCCATGATCAAGGATGGTCTGCTGGAGCGTTTCCCGATGGACGTGATTTTCGGCATGCACAACATGCCGGGCCTGCCTGCAGGCAAGCTGCACTTCACCTCGGGCCCGATCATGGCTGCGGTGGACAACTGGGAAATCGTCCTGACCGGTGTGGGCAGCCACGGCTCCATGCCCGAGAAAGGCATTGACCCGCTGGTGGCGGGGGCGGCGCTGGTCATGTCGCTGCAAACCATCGTGTCGCGCAACGTGGCGCCGATGGATGCGGCGGTGGTGAGCATCGGTGCCTTCCTGGCGGGTGATGCAGGCAACGTGATTCCGCAAAACGCCGTGTTGCGCATGAGCACACGCACACGCAAGCCCGAAACCCGCAAGATGGTGCTCGACAAGATCCGCGCCATCACCAAGGCCACGGCCGAGGCTTACAACGTCCAGTTCGAAATCAGGGAAGGCCAGCCGGGCGCGATCCTGATCAATGATGAGAGTCAGACGAATCGCTGTGTCGAGATTGCACGCCAGCTGCTGGGTGAAGAGCAGGTCGTGACGCCGGGGCCGACCTTCATGGGCAGCGAGGACTTTGCGTTCTACGCGCAGCAAGTTCCTGGTGTGTACGGCTTTGTGGGCAACGGCAATACGCCGAACGTGCACCACCCGATGTTCGTGTTCGATGAGGCCAACCTGCCCGTCGGTGCCTCGTATTGGGTGGCGGTGGCGCAAGACTATCTGAAGTGAGGCCTGCCCGTTGCTTGCGTCCGGGTCTGGCGCTGGGCAACCCCGATGCCAGGCCCTCTTCCTGACGCCCGCCATGCGGCAGGGCCAATGACCGGCTGGCGAAAGAAGCTCGATAATCCACCGGCGGGCTGCTTCGCGTGAGCGAGGCAGCCTTGTGTCTTTGAGAGGTGACGTGGCCCGCCCGCGGCCTGAAGGGAGTTTGATGGAGTCGTCCATGTCTGAAACTGACAAGTCTTATTTGACCTACAAGCTGGACCTGGTCCAAACCCTGGCAACCAAGGCCGCCGACCGGCGCTACGCCAAAGCGGTCGGCTTGCGCATACGTGAACTGCGTGTACTGCGGCTGATCCACCAGGCGCCGGGCATCGCAGCAACGGAACTCGGGCACAAGCTCGTGCTCGACAAGACGCTCATTTCCAAGCATGTGGCCGAACTCGAGCGGCGCGGTTTGCTGCAGCGCCAGATGGATCCGACCGATAGCCGCATTCACAGCCTGAGTTTGACGGACGAAGGTCAGCGCGTATGGGAGGTTTGCGAGCGCATCGGCCGTGAACTGGAGCATGAAATGTTTGGCGATCTGGACCACAAGGCGTGGCAGCACCTTCATCTCCTGCTCGACCGGGCTTATTTATCGATGCAGGCGTGGCAGGATGCGCAGCAACCTGCGGCCGTGCGCGCACGGCGGGCTGTCCGCGAGCGCCCGATACCCGCTGCCGTGGCAGACGCACAGGCCGGTGCGATGCCATAGGTTGTGCACCGGCGTGGAGCCGCGGCGGCCGCGATGAACCTGTCTGTTCTGTCTGCGGGCATTCCATGCGGAAGTAAAAAACAAACGCCTCGCTGTTGCGAGGCGTTTTCTCTGGTTCAGCGGGTCCGCAGCGATGCGGCTGTTTGGCGGGGCCCCGGTGAAGCCGTGAAGCCTGGGCCCGCTTGGGGTGACAGTTCAGTGCCCTGAGGCCCCGGCCGCACCCAGACCCGTCTCCGAGCGCACCTGTTGCGCCGGGAACGCAGCACGTTCACGCGCGGCGTTGGCGCTCTTGTCAGTGATCGAGAACAGCCAGATGCCGACAAAGCCGATGGTCATGGAGAACAGCGCCGGCGAGGTGTAGGGGAACAGCGCCGAGCCGGCGGGGTTGCCCAGCGTGGCTTCCCACACCGAGGGCGAAACCACGGTCAGGCCGACCGAGGAGATCAGCCCCAGGAAGCCGCCGATCACCGCGCCGCGCGTGGTGCAGTCTTTCCAGAGCACCGACAGGAACAGCACCGGGAAGTTGGCCGAGGCCGCAATGGCAAAAGCCAGCGACACCATGAACGCGATGTTCTGCTTCTCAAAAACAATGCCCAGCACCACTGCGATCAGGCCCAGCGCCAGGGTGGTCATACGCGAAACCTTCAGCTCCGAAGCGCTGTCGGCCTTGCCTTTCTTGAACACCGTGGCATACAGGTCGTGCGAGACGGCCGAGGCGCCCGAGAGCGTCAGGCCCGCCACCACGGCCAAGATGGTGGCAAATGCCACGGCCGAGATGAAGCCATAGAAGATGTTGCCGCCCACCGACTTGGCCACCAGCACGGCCGCCATGTTGGCCGTGCCCGC
>DAOPUP010000165.1:0-5800 GCA_035350655.1 Acidovorax sp.
CCATGGTGGTGGCCGCCATGAGCCTGGGTATCAGCATCATCGTGGCCGCCGCCATTCACGGCGGCTAAAGCCACCGCACAGCCCCACCACCGCGCCGCTGCTTGCGGGTGGCGCCGCGCCATGGCGCAGGCCACACAATACCGCCTGCTTTCACCGGCCCCCAGGCCCGACACCACCCCATGCCCACCCTCGACTGGCTCAACCGCGCCCACGCCTTCACCACCGCTGCCCAGGTGCCCTACCGCCTGCTGGAGAGCGTCTCCACCCACGGCGAGCCCGCCAGCGCACAAGGCAACCTGCTCATCCAGGGCGACAACCTCGAAGCCCTCAAGGCGCTGCTGCCGTTTTACCGGGGGCAGGTCAAATGCATCTTCATCGACCCGCCCTACAACACCAAAAGCGCGTTTGAGCACTACGACGACAACCTGGAACACAGCCAGTGGCTCAGCATGATGCTGCCGCGCCTGCAGTTGCTGCGCGAGCTGCTGAGCGACGACGGCTCCATCTGGGTGACCATTGACGACAACGAGGGGCATTACCTCAAGGTGCTGATGGATGAGGTGTTTGGGCGGCGGAATTTTGTGGCGAATGTGGTGTGGCAGAAGGTCTATAGCGAGCGCATGGACGCCAACGCGTTCAGCAACGACCACGATCATTTGCTTTGCTACCGGAGGAGCGCCAAGTTCCAGGTCGGTTTGCTATCAAAGTCGCAAAACGCTGAACAGTTCAAGTTCGTTGATACCGCCACAGGACGGCGCTATCGCAGGCGTTCGCTGCGTAAGGAGGGCTCTGAGTCGTTGAGGACGGATCGACCTTCCATGTGGTACAGCATCGATGCGCCGGATGGAACGCCTGTCTGGCCTGTAAAACCCGATGGCACTGAGGGGCGCTGGCGCTGGATGCGCGAAACATACGACCGAGACTTCGAACAGATTGAGTTCGTTCAGACGCGCGGTCGCTGGGAAATTTATGTAAAGCAATACCTTGAGGAAGAGGCAAAGCGTCCGCCATCGACGATCTGGCTCAACGAGGACGTCGGGCACAACCACGAAGCCAAGCTTGAGGCCCAAGCCTTCAACCGCGCCGACACTTTTGGAACGCCCAAGCCCGAACGCCTGCTCCAGCGCATCCTCCACATCGCCACCAACCCCAACGACCTCGTCCTCGACAGCTTCCTCGGCTCCGGCACCACGGCCGCCGTCGCCCACAAGATGGGCCGGCGCTGGATCGGCATCGAGATGGGCGAGCACGCCGCCACGCACTGCCTGCCCCGGCTGGAAAAAGTCATCGCTGGCGAGCAGGGTGGCATCAGCCAGGCCGTGAACTGGCAGGGCGGCGGCGGCTTTCGCTTCATGCGGCTGGGCGCGCCGATTTTTGACGCCGACGGCTGCATCCACCCCGAAGTGCGCTTTGCCACGCTGGCCGCCTTCGTCTGGCAGCAGGAGACCGGCACCGCCTTTGACCCCGCGCACGCCACGCCGGGCACGCCGCACCTGGGTACGCACTCTGTTTTTGATAGCTACGAGCGCTTGCCGGACGGGCGGCAGGAGCCTATTTCACCTGAAGAACTGCCGCCAACCCGGCAAGCCCCGCCAATCCCTTCACCCCAGGGCGAACTCGGGTTGCAGGCTGCTGGCCCCGCAGCGCCCGGCGTGGCGGCCCCGCCCGAGCCCGTGCCCGCACCGGCCCCCGTGCTGCGCAGCCGCACGGCGTATTACCTGCTGTTCAACGGCATCCTGGGCGACAAGCGCCCGGCCAGCGGCAACGTGCTGACCTCGGCCGTGCTCGACGCGCTGCTGGAGCTGCACGCCCGCACGCCCCACCCCGAGGCGCCCCTGGTGGTCTATGGCGAGGCCTGCCGCCTGGGCGAAGCGCGTCTGGGACTGGCGCGGGTCACGTTCAAGCACATTCCGTATGACGTGAAGGCAAGGTGAGGATCGATATGGTGGACAGCAAAGTACAACTGGCGTCCTCTTCACGCATTGCCCACTACTTCGTCGATGAATCGGGGGATGGCGTGCTCTTCAATGCAAAGGGGCAAGTGCTGGTGGGCCAGCCGGGTGGAGCGATGGGCCATTTCATCATGGGGTTGCTGGAGGCCGACGATCCAGTGGCATTGTCTTTGGATCTGGAACAACTGCGTGCCGATCTGAAGGCCGACCCGTACTTCAAGAACGTTCCCTCTTTCCAGCCAGAGCGGGGTAAAACGGCGGTGGCGTTTCACGCCAAGGACGATTTGCCTGAAGTGCGCCGCGAGGTGTTCAAGTTGCTGCTGCGCCACTCCGTCAAGTTTTATGCCGAAGTGCGCGACATGCGAGCGGTGCTGTCATATGTGCGCGAACGCAATGGGCGCAACGGCACCTACCGTTACCACCCCAACGAGCTTTACGACAGCAGCGTGGCACGGCTGTTCAAGAACCGGCTGCACCAGTACGAAAGCTGTCGCGTCTGCTATGCCGTGCGGGGCAGTTCGGACCGCACCAAGTCCTTTGCCGATTCGCTGGTGCTGGCGCGTGACCGGTTTGCCAAGCAATGGGACAAGCAAGTCACCACTGCCATTGAAGTAACGGCGGCACAGCCGGTGCAGCAAGCCGGCCTGCAAGCGGTGGACTACATGCTGTGGGCGCTGCAAAGACACTACGCCCGGCAGGAGAGCCGCTTTTTGGAAATGGTCTGGGACAAGGTCAGCCTCATCCACGCGGTGGACGAAACCGACAAGGCGCCTTACGGGGTGTACTACTCAAAAACAAAGCCGCTCGTGGGAGCGGCTTTGAAAAACAAGGTGGGAATATAGGATCGCCTGACTGGGTTGCCCCGTGGTTCCAGCTTTCACACGGCATGGAGCCGAATTTCGTTCCCACGCGTTGATTGTAATGCGCCTGTGGATAACTTTGTTGTTGCGCCGTGTTGACTGAATTTCTTTCCATGACCCCCATCACCCTCAAAACCTACCAGCAAACCGCCCTCGATGCGCTGGGCGCGTTCGCCCGCGCAGCCCGCACCAAGGGTCCGACGCTGGCCTTTGGCGAGCTGGCGGGCCGCCCCTACAACCTTGACGCCTTTGGCGCGCAGGTGCCTTGCGTGTGCCTGCGCATTCCCACGGGGGGCGGTAAAACGGTGCTGGCGGCGCACGCGGTGCCCCTGCTGGCGCGTGAGTGGCAAGGCAGCGATGCGCCGGTGGCCGTGTGGCTGGTGCCCAGCGATGCCATTCGCCAGCAAACGCTCAAGGCCTTGCAGACGCCCGGCCATGCCTACCGCACCGCCCTGACCGATGCCTATGGCGAGGGCTTGCAGGTGTGCACGCTCGACGACGTGGCGCAAATCGCCCCGCCCGATTGGGGGCGCCACGCCGTGGTGGTGGTGGCAACCATCCAGAGCTTTCGCATCGAGGACGCGGGCCAGCGCAATGTGTACAGTTTTTCGGAGAGCTTTGAGCCGCACTTCAAGGGCGCGCCAGAGGGCAGCATGGCCTGCCTGCAGGGATTGCCCGATGCCGTGGTGACGGCACACGACGCCGCGCAGGACGCCACGGGCGTGCTGGCGGGCTTTGTGGGCCAGCCGCGCTGGAGCCTGGCCAACTGGCTGGCACTGCACAGCCCCCTGCTCATCGTGGACGAGGCGCACAACACCAAAACGGACAAGAGCTTCACCGCGCTGCAGCGCCTGAACCCCGCGTTCATTCTGGAGCTGACGGCCACGCCGATTGCTGCCAAGACCAATGTGCTCTACCACGTCAGCGCGCAAGAGCTGGCGGCCGAGGACATGATCAAGCTGCCCATCGTGCTGGCCGAGCACCCCGAGGGCTGGCCCGCCGCCGTGTTTGGCGCCGTGCAGACGCAACGCAAGCTGGAGGCCGAGGCCCTGAAGGACGAGGCCGATGGGCACGGTCATGTGCGGCCCATCGTGCTGTTTCAGGCGCAAAACCTGGGCGACGAAATGCCGCCCGAGGCCCTGCGCCGCTATCTGGTGGACGAGCTCAACCTGCCAGAGAACCAGATCGTGGTGGCCACGGGCACCCAGCGCGGGCTGGACGACATTGATTTGGCGGCGCGCACTTGCCCGGTGCGCTATGTGATTACAGTGCAGGCGCTGCGCGAGGGCTGGGACTGCCCGTTTGCCTATGTGCTGTGCAGCCTGCAAAAACTGACCAGCGCCACGGCGGTGGAGCAGTTGCTGGGCCGCGTGCTGCGCATGCCGCAGGCGCGCCGGCGCGGGCGCGAGGCGCTCAACCGCGCTTATGCCCATGTGTGCGCGGCGGAGTTTTCTGCGGCGGCGCATGCGCTGGCCGACCGCCTGATCCAGCACATGGGGTTCGAGGCGCTGGATGTGGCCTCGATGCTTGCGGCGCCATCGAGCTATCCGCTGTTTGGCGAAGAATTTGATACAAATTCACCCCTAGCGCTTGCCCCACAAGCGCTAATAGCTACTAATTTTGAAGCAATTGCAGCCACCCCTGAGCTGCTGGCAGTGCCCGGTGTGCAGCAGCAGACCATTGCGGGCGCGGCGCAGGTGGTGGTGGCGGGCCACATCGAGGCCAGCACCGAGGCGCTGATGCTGGCCCAGGTGCGCGGGGCCAAAAAGCAGGAGCAGCTACGCGATCAGGTAGCCCAGCACAATGCGCTGGTGGCCGCCAGCGTGGCCCCCGCATCCCGCGGCGTGCGCTTTGCGCCCGTGCCCACGCTGGCCTACCGCACCGACGCACAGGCGCCGCTGTGGCCGCTGGAGCAGGGCGCGGTGCTGGGCACGGTGGAGCTTGATCTGCTCAGCCCCCAGGCGGTGCAGCTGCCCGGTTTTCATGTGGCGCAAGAGTCGAACGTGATCGAGATCGACGTGAAAGACGCACGCGTGACGCTGCGCCCCACCGATGTGCAGCAGATGGCCATGGACTACGGCGCCAGCAGCATCACGGCCGACACACTGGTGCGCTGGCTGGACCAGTCGCTTCACAAGGCGCTGCACGCGCCGCTGGCGGGCATCACCCAGTCGCAGCGCCGTGCTTTTCTGGCGGCCGTGGTGAACCACCAGCTCCATGCCTGCGGCCTGCCGCTGGTGTTGCTGGCGCAGGCACGGTTTCAGTTGGCCCGGTGCATCGCATTGCATGTGGGCGACCTGCGCGACCAGGCGGCCACGCGGCAGTTTCGCCAGCTGGTGCTGCAGAACGGCCAGGCGGGCGCGTGGTTGCTTGAGAGCGACTGGCTGCACCCCCATGTGTTTGAGCCTGGCCGCTACCCGGCGCCGGTGGCGTCGCGCTACAGCGGGCGCTACCAATTCACGCGACATTACTTTGCCGTGCTGGCCGACTTGAAAGATGGCGGCGAAGAGTTTCAGTGCGCGCAGTTGATCGACCGCCACCCCAAAGTCCGGCAATGGGTGCGCAACCTCGATACAGCGCCCTGCGGCTTTGCCCTGCCCACGTCGCGCGGCCGGTTTTTTGCCGACTTTGTGGCCGAGCTGGTCGATGGCCGTGTGGCTTTGCTCGAATACAAGGGGGCGCATTTGCTGAACGACCCCTACGAAATTGAAAAGAGCCAGGTCGGTGCGCTGTGGGCCCAGGCCAGCGCGGGCAAAGCCGTGTTTGGCTGGCTGACCCGGCAGCAAGACGGCAAGAGCCTGGCGCAGCAGCTCGATACGGTGCTGGCATGACACCTGCCACAGTGCCTGCCATCGCCCCCGGCGGCGCCCGCCCCATCGATATTGCCCTGCTCGCCAGCGTGTTCGTGGTGGCGGCCTGCGGCCTGCTTTACGAGCTGGCGGCGGGTGCGCTGGCGTCGTATGTGCTGGGCGACTCGGTGCTGCAGTT
>DAOPUP010000166.1:0-5784 GCA_035350655.1 Acidovorax sp.
CGCGTCAAGCGCCTGGAAGACAGCGGCGTGATCGCCCGCTATGTGGCCCTGGTCCGGCCCGAGGCCGTGGGGCTGGGGCTGACGGCCTACCTGAACGTGCGGCTCGAAAAGCACACCGAAAGCCACAAGCGCAATCCCATGGACCTGTTCCGCGCCAGCGTGCAGACCTGGCCCGAGGTGGTGGAATGCGCTGCGCTCACGGGCGAGATGGACTATCTGCTGCGGGTGGTGGTGGCCGACATGGCGCATTACAGCCGTTTCATCATGAACACCTTGCTCAAGCATCCCAGCGTGCAGGACTGCAAAACCAGCTTTGTGCTGGACCGGGTGAAAGCGACCACGGCCTTGCCGGTATGAGTCTGACGAGCGGCATTTTGTAACATAAGCTATGAATAAAATAGCTATTGAATCAATGCATGTAATGTCTTTCTGAGATTTACATACATTTCGATACGTGTTTCTTTTTTGTTGCAGTGCAACAAAAAAACTGGAGAAAATGAGGGAAAACCCTTAAATTACACCCCATGATCGCAACCAAAGACTGGCTCAAGGCTTCGTGGGACGCTGGCAAGGACATGCTGGTGCCCCTGACCGGCCATGCGGCCGGCAATGCCCCAGCGACCACGCCCCTGATGGTGCCCATCCGTTCGCTGGGCCCGTCGTACCGTGAGCGCATCACGGCGCACCTGTTGCAGCTCCCGCCCGCGGACCGGTATCTGCGCTTTGGCTATGCCGCCACGGACGAGCAGGTGCGGCGCTACACCGCCCAGCTCGACTTTGACCGAGATGAGATCTTTGGCATCTACAACCGCCGCCTGGAACTTGTCGCCATGGCCCATCTGGCGTTTGCCGAGCAGGCCGAACACCAGCAATGCGCCGAGTTCGGCGTCTCGGTGCTCGCGCAGGCCCGCGGCCGGGGATTGGGGGCGCGCCTGTTTGAGCGCGCTGTCATGCACGCGCGCAATGAGGGGGTGAACATGGTGTTCATCCACGCGCTGACCGAAAACACGGCCATGCTCAAGATCGCGCGCAACGCGGGCGCCACTGTGCAGCGCGATGGCTCCGAGTCCGAGGCTTACCTGCAGATTTCACCGGCCGGCCTGGATACGCGCATGGCCGAGATTGTCGAGCAGCAATTTGCCGAGCTCGACTACCGCCTCAAGAAGCAGGCCAAGCAGTTCTGGGACTTTCTGGCGGGCGTGCAGGAAGTGCGCAGCGGCGTGCGCCACGCCCGCCACCAGTCGGCCGAATAGCGTCAGCATCGCGGTCATGGGCCTGCGGCGCAGGCGCTGTCACGACAATCCGCTATCCTAGGGGGCTGTTTCACTACCGCACGTCCTGCACTCCAAGACAGTGTCTGACCCGCACCCCCAGCGCTTGCCCGAAAAGGAAGACAAGCGCACTTTTCTGCAAAAAGTGGCCGAGTTCATCCATCCTGGACCGGACTCCACCGAAGAGCTCATCGAGACCCTGGCCGAGGCCGAAGACAATGAGGTCATTGGCGCCGACTCGCGTGTGATGCTCGAGCGCGTCATCCGCATGGCCGACATGACGGCCGGCGATGTGATGGTTGCCGCTCCGCGCATGGACCTCGTCAATATCGAGGCGCCTTTTGACGAGCTGCTGCACCTGGTGATCAACACCGCGCATTCGCGCTTTCCGGTGTACCAGGGCGAGCGCGAGAACATCATTGGCATCCTGATGGCCAAGGACCTGCTCAAGCTGCAGCGGGCACCCGAGCTGAACATCCGCGCCCTGCTGCGCCCGGCTGCCTTCGTGCCCGAAAGCAAGGGCCTGAACGACCTGCTGCGCGAGTTCCGCGGCAATCGCAACCACCTGGCCATCGTGATTGACGAGTTCGGCCGGGTGGCCGGCCTGATCACCATCGAGGATGTGCTCGAGCAGATCGTGGGTGAGATCGAGGACGAGTTCGATATTCCCGAAGACGAAGGCGACATTTTCGGCCTGGCGGACCACACCTACCGCGTGAGTGGCGACACCCCTATCGAGCGCGTGGCCGAGGCCTTTGGCGTGGCAGTGCAAGGCAGCGATCCCGATGAGAGCTTTGACACCATCGGGGGCCTGATCGCCCACGAAATGGGCCATGTGCCCAAGCGCGGCGAGCACCTGCAGCTGTGTGGGCTGCACTTTGTGGTGCTGCACACCAAGGGCGGCGCTGTGCGCTGGTTCAAGGTGTCGCGCGTCGACGAAAACAGCGCCGCCACCTGATGGCCCGGCTGCAACGCCTGCCCGGGGCTGCGTTCGCCGTGCCGGCCTGTCTGGCCGCTGCCGCAGGGGTGGCGCAGGCGCTGTCGCTGGCCTGGCCGTGGACGGGCGCGCCGCTGTGGTGGCTGCAGATCCTGTCGCTGGCGCTGCTGGCTTGGCTGGTGCGCGGCCCCACGCCCTGGCGCCGCGCAGCCGGCCTGGGCTGGGTGTTCGCCACGGCCTGGCTGGCGGCCACTTTCTGGTGGCTTTTCATCTCCATGCACCGCTATGGCGGCCTGGCAGCGCCGCTGGCGGTGGCCGCCGTGCTGGGGCTGGCGGCCTTTCTGGGCAGCTATTACGCCGCCGCATTGGCGCTTTTTTCGCGCTTGGCCCCCGTTCGACGTGGCTTGGCTGCTCTTCTTTTCGCGGCGGTGTGGCTGCTGGCGGAGCTGGCGCGCGGCACGCTGTGGACGGGCTTTCCCTGGGGTGCCGGCGGCTATGCGCATGTCGATGGCCCCCTGGTGGCGCTGGCGCGCAGCGTGGGGGTGTATGGCGTCGGCTTTGTGGCCGCGCTGCTGGCCATGCTGCTGGCGCAGGCGCGCTGGAGCGATCTGCGCCGCCTGCGCGCCTGGGGGCTCGTGGGGGCGGGCGTGCTGGTGCTGGTGGGCGCGGGGTTTCAGCGCCAATGCGCCATTGCGTCATGCCATACACCGGCGCGGCCGCAGCCCGCCCCGATCAGCCTGGCGCTGCTGCAGGGCAATATCCCGCAGGACGAAAAATTCCAGCCCGGCAGCGGCGTGCCGCTGGCGCTGCAGTGGTACGCCGATGCGCTGCGCTCGGCCAAGGCGTCGCTCGTCGTGGCGCCCGAAACCGCCATTCCGCTGCTGCCGCAGCAGCTCATCCCGGGGTATCTCGAGGGGCTGGCGGCGCATTTCGGCCAGGGCCCACAGGCGGCGCTGCTGGGCATTCCGCTGGGCGACGCGCAGCGGGGCTACACCAATTCCGTGTGGGGCCTGAAGCCCGCCCAGCCGGCGCCTTACCAGTATGACAAGCACCACCTGGTGCCGTTTGGCGAGTTCATTCCGCCGTTCTTCAAGTGGTTCACGGCCATGATGAATATTCCCTTGGGCGATTTCAACCGCGGTGGCATCGGGCAGCCCTCCTTTGCTTGGGCGGGGCAACGCATTGCGCCCAACATCTGTTACGAGGATTTGTTTGGCGAAGAGCTGGGCGCCCGTTTCGCCGATCCGTCCAGCGCGCCCACGCTATTTGTCAATTTCAGCAACATTGGCTGGTTCGGCAACACGGTCGCCATCGACCAGCACCTGCAGATCAGCCGCATGCGCGCGCTGGAGTTCGAGCGCCCCATGGTACGCGCCACGAACACCGGCGCCACGGCCATCATCGACCACCGTGGCGTGGTCACCCATGCGCTGGCGCGCCACACCCGCGGGGTGCTGACCGGCGCGGTGCAGGGGCGCGGGTTCAATGCGCAAGATGGCTGGGACATCACGCCCTATGCCTGGTGGGTGGCGCGCTGGGGACTGGCACCCTTGTGGCTGGCGGGCGTCTGCGGGGTCGCCTGGGCGGCCTTGGCACGGCGTCGGCAGCGCTGAAAAGGTGCCGGGCAAGCAGCCTGAAAACGGCCGCCAGACCGAGGCAGACCTTGATCCAGGTCATGCCCGTGCAGGGCTGTCGCAGGCAGCCGGCAGGTCAATCGGTGGGGCCGCGGGCCACCGGCCCGGATGTGCCTTGATAATGGAGCCCTGCAACCGGGGGTTGCGAATGTTGAATATTTGAAGCGGCATGGCCGCTGTTCTGGAGCACGACTGAAAATGGCAGATTCCTTTTCCTACGAACAACTGATTGCCTCGGGCGAGGGCCGGCTGTTCGGCGCCGACAGCGGGCGTCTGCCGCTGCCGCCCATGCTGATGTTCGATCGCATCACCCATATCGACAGCGATGGCGGCGCCCACGGGCTGGGGAAAATCCGCGCCGAGCTCGATGTGCGCCCCGACCTGTGGTTTTTTGCCTGCCATTTCCAGGGCGACCCGGTCATGCCCGGCTGCCTGGGGCTCGACGCCATGTGGCAACTCATCGGTTTTTACCTGACCTGGCTGCAACTGCCCGGCCGGGGCCGCGCCCTGGGGGCGGGTGAAGTCAAGTTCACGGGCGAAGTGGGCCCCCAGGTCAAGCGCGTCACCTACGAAATCGACATCAAGCGCGTGATCAAGCGCAAGCTCGTCATGGCCATTGGCGATGCCCGCCTGCTGGCCGATGGCAAAGAAATCTACGTGGCCAACGACCTGCGCGTGGGCCTGTTCAAGAAGGAAGAAGCGGCACAAGACGGAGCACCGCAAGGAGAGCCAGCATGAAACGCGTGGTGATCACGGGCACGGGCATCGTCTCGTGCATCGGCAACGACATGGCCACCGTCACGCAGGCCCTGCGCGAGAGCCGTTCGGGCATCCGCGCCATGCCCCAGTTCGCCGAGATGGGCATGCGCAGCCGCGTGGCCGGCGTGCCCCAGATCGACCTGGAAGCGCTGATCGACCGCAAGCAGCTGCGTTTCATGGGCGATGCGGCCGCCTACGCCCACATCTCGCTGGCCAACGCGATTGCCGAGGCCGGCCTTACGCCCGAGCAGGTGTCCCACCCGCGTACCGGCCTCATCATGGGTTCGGGTGGCGGCTCGCCCGCCAACCAGATCGAGGCGGCCGATATTTTGCGCAGCAAGGGCATCCGCCGCGTCGGGCCCTACCAGGTCACCCGCTGCATGAGCTCCACCGTGTCGGCCTGCCTTTCGACCAACTTCGGCATCAAGGGCATCAACTACTCCATCACCTCGGCCTGCAGCACCTCGGCGCATTGCATTGGCGCGGCCGCCCAGCAGATCGCCTGGGGCATGCAGGACGTGATGTTTGCCGGCGGCGGCGAAGAGGTCACCTGGGGCATGGGCCTGCTGTTTGACGCCATGGGCGCCATGTCCAGCGCCTACAACGACACACCCGAGAAAGCCTCGCGCGCCTACGATGCGAACCGCGACGGCTTCGTGCTGTCGGGCGGCGGCGGCGCCGTGGTGCTCGAAAGCCTGGACCACGCCCTGGCACGCGGCGCCACCATTTTGGGCGAGGTCGTCGGTTTCGGTGCCACGTCGGATGGTGCCGACATGGTGGCACCGTCGGGCGATGGCGCGATTGCCTGCATGCGCCAGGCGATTTCTACCGTGAGCGAGCCGATCGACTACATCAATACCCACGGCACCTCCACGCCCGTGGGCGATGTGCCCGAGCTGCGCGCCATTCGTGCAGTGTTTGGCGACACCATTCCCCCGTTCTCGTCCACCAAGTCGCTCACGGGCCACTCGCTGGGTGCCACGGGCGTGCAAGAGGCCATCTACTGCCTGCTCATGCTGCGCCAGGGCTTCATTGCTGCTTCGGCCAATATCGAAACGCTGGAGCCCGCCGCCGAGGGCATGCCCCTGGTGCGCGCAACGCGCGATACCCCGCTTCGCACTGCGCTGTCCAACAGCTTCGGCTTTGGCGGCACCAACGCCAGCCTGGTGCTGCGCCGCTGGGA
>DAOPUP010000167.1:0-5751 GCA_035350655.1 Acidovorax sp.
AGTTGAACGCCGTCATGGCGCGCGTGCCGTTGATGCCCACCAGCCAGTCGGCCTCGCTGCGGCTGCGCGCGGCGCTGGCCAGGCCCGCCATCTGCTGCTCGGTGCGCAGGGCGTCAAAGCCGTCACGGATCGCCTGCGGCGTCATCGACTGCAGCCACAGGCGCTTGACGGGTTTGCCCAGCGGTTTGCTGCCGCCGGCGTACTGCTCGATCAATCGGAAGATCAGCTCGCCCTCGCGGCCCGCGTCACAGGCGTTGATGAGTTCGGTCACGTCCTTGCGCTTGGCCTGCTTGACCACGGCGTTCAGGCGGCTCTTGGTCTTGTCCACGGGCTTGAGGTCGAAATACGGCGGGATCACGGGCAGGTGGGCAAAGCTCCACTTGCCGCGCTTCACGTCGAACTGCTCGGGCGCCTGGATCTCCACCAGGTGGCCCACGGCGCTGGTGACTATGTAGCGATCGTTCTCGAAATGGTCTTCGTGCTTGTCGAACTTGCCGGCCACGGGGGTCAGCGCGCGCACGATGTCTTGTGCTACCGAGGGTTTTTCTGCAATTACCAGGGTCTTGGTCATTTGGGGCTCTCGCCTGTCGTCGTTCGTTCTGCGTTCAATGTTCCAAGCGACCGGGTCCGGCCCGGGCGCTTCTACAATTCGGGACTCACGCGCATGCACACGCATACACGCGCACGCACACATGTGTGCACCATCAAGTTAACAGAGTTTTTGCCATGCCCCGCTTTGCATCGCCTGCCGCCCCCACCCTGGCCACGGGCCGCCGCATCCAGACCCGGCGCTCGGGTGTGCATGGCAAGGGCGTGTTTGCCGTGCATGATATTGCCGAGGGCGAAGTCCTCGTTGAATACACGGGCGAGGTGATTGGCTGGCAGGAGGCGCAAGACCGCCACCCGCACGACCCCCTGCAACCCAACCACACGTTCTACTTTCATGTGGACGAAGACCGTGTGATCGACGCCAAGTTTGGCGGCAATTCCTCGCGCTGGATCAACCACAGCTGCAACCCCAACTGCTATGCCGACGAGCGCGACGGCCGCATTTTCATCACCGCGCTGCGCAATATCAAGGCGGGCGAAGAGCTGAACTACGACTACGGCCTGATCATCGAAGAGCGTTACACCCAAAAGCTCAAGGCCGAATACCCCTGCTGGTGCGGCAGCAAGAACTGCCGGGGCACGCTGCTGGCGCCCAAGCGCGGCTGGGCGCCGCCGGTGCCGTTGCCGCCCTCCAAGCCGTCTTCCTCCAAAGCCGCCAAGGCCCCCCAAAAGGCCAAGCCGCGAGGCCGCGCCCAGTGAGCGCCACCCGCCCCGTCCGCTGGCCCGCCGAGGCCATCTGGGAAGCCGTATCACCCCTGCTGCCGGGCTTTACCGTGGAGGTGCTGCCCACCATCGATTCGACCAACACCGAACTCATGCGCCGCGCGCGCGCGGGCCGGTGCGAGCCCACGCTGCTGGTGGCAGAGCAACAGACCGCCGGGCGCGGGCGGCTGGGACGTGTGTGGCAGAGCGATGTGGGGGCCTCCTTGATGATGTCCCTGGGTCTGCCACTGACACCCCAGGATTGGTCCGGCCTGTCGCTCGCCGTGGGGGTGAGCGTGGCCGAAAGCCTGCAACCCATGCTACCTGCCGTCGGCAACGACCGGCCCGCCCGCATCGGCCTCAAGTGGCCCAACGATCTGTGGCTGGGCGGCGCGGGTGGCGAGCGCAAGCTCGGCGGCATCCTGGTGGAGACCGCGAGCTTTGTCGTGCTCCAGGCGGCGGCGGCAGAGCGCCGCGCCAGCGCCCGCTATGTGGTGGTGGGCATCGGTATCAACGTGCTGCCACGCAGCGGCGATGGCCTGAGCATGCCGCCGGGCAGCCTGCAGGATGTGGAACCCGGCCTGGATGCCCCCGCCGCCCTGCTGCGCATCGCGGCCCCGCTGGTGACCATGCTGCAATCGTTCGAGAGCTATGGCTTCGCGCCCATGCAGGCGCGCTTTGCCACCCGCGACCTGCTGCAGGGCCGGGCGGTGACGCTCAGCGACGGGCAGGCCGGCACGGCCCATGGCGTGGCCGAAGACGGTGCCCTGCTGGTGCACACGGCGCAGGGCATGCAGGCCATCACCAGTTCTGAAATCAGCGTGCGGCCCACGGCCGCGCGCCCCCTCTGAAAGACCGGCCCGATGTTGCGACTCGCCGTCATCGCCCTGCTGCTGGCCAATGCTGGCTATTACGCGTGGTCACAGGGCTGGCTGCGCACATGGGGGCTGGCGCCGGTCGAGCAGTCCGAACCGCAGCGCCTGGCGCAGCAGCTTCACCCCGAAACGCTGCGCATTCTGCAGACCAGGGATTCCGCCCTGGTGGCGCCAGCGCCTGCCAGCGCCCCCCCGGCCGAGCCTGCGTTGTTGCCAGCGTCCACAGCCGCATCCGCCCCCCCCACCGCCACGGTGTGCCTGCAGGCCGGCGCGCTAGACCCGCGCCAGGCCGACGCCGTGCGCAGCGCCGCCGCCGCCCTGCCGCAAGGCAGCTGGAGCCTGGAATCCACCGCCATTCCCGGGCGCTGGATGGTCTACATGGGCCGCTTTGCCGACGACGAGGCGCTGGGCAAAAAGCGCGCCGAGCTGCGCGCCCGCAACGTGCCCTACGATCGCCCCAACAACCCGGCGCTGGAGCCCGGCCTGTCGCTGGGCCGCTTCTCCACCGAAGAGGCCGCCCAGCGGGCGCTGACCACGCTGAGCAGCCAGGGCGTGCGCACCGCCAAAGTGGTGGTGGAACGGGCCGAGGCCCAGGCCTTCACGCTGCGCCTGCCCGCCCTCGACAGCGCCACGCGCGCGCAGGCAGAAACCTTGCTGCGCCCGGCCCTGGGCGACAAGCTGCTGCGCACCTGCTCTTGAGAAAATTTCGCAAAAACAGCCGTATCCCTTGAAATTAAAGGGCCAAATGCTTCTATTTTTATAGCAAAAAAGCATTGCAGGGCGACCCGCCGCGGCCGAGCTCAGCCCGGCACGTCATCGGGCGGGCGCGCGGCAAAGCGCACGGAAAAAAGCGCCCCCGGTGGTTGCTGATCGGGGTGGGCATCTTCCAGCGTCACCTCGGCGGCATGCTGGCGCGCGATCTCCATCACGATGGGCAAGCCCAGGCCCGAACCGTCGGCCTCGCTGCCCAGCGCCCGGTAAAAGGGCTGAAAAACCAGCTCGCGCTCGGCCTGGGGCACGCCCGGGCCCGAATCTTCCACCTGCAGCAGCAGCACATGGCCAAAGGTGTCGGACAGCACCCGGGCGGTGACCACACCTGGCTTGCCGGGCGCAGAGGGGGTGTAGTTAATGGCGTTGTCCACCAGGTTGCGCACCAGTTCCTTGAGCAAGGTGGGGTTGCCATCCATCCACACGCCGGGGGCGCCGGGCTGGGCGCCGTCGTAGCCCAGGTCGATTTGCTTGTCGAGCGCGCGCGGCACCGAGTCGCGCACCACCTCGATGGTGAGTTTGGCCAGGTCGCAGGGCTGGCGCGCAATGCCCACGCCGCTGCCTTCGGCGCGCGCCAGGGCCAGCAGCTGGTTGACGGTGTGCGTGGCGCGGATGCTGGAGCGGCCAATCTGCTGCAGCGAGCGCTTGAGCTCTTCGGTGCTGGTGCCTTCGCGCTGGGCCAAATCGGCCTGCATGCGCAGGCCCGCCAGTGGCGTCTTCAGCTGGTGCGCCGCATCGGCCAGAAAGCGCTTTTGCGTGGCCAGCGAATCGCCCAGGCGCGTGAGCAGGTCGTTGACCGAAGACACCAGCGGCGCCACCTCCAGCGGCACGGTGCGGTCGTCCAGCGGCGAGAGGTCGTCGGGGCTGCGCGCACGGATGCGCTGCTCGAGCTGGTTCAGCGGCTGGATGCCGCGCGCCAACGCCAGCCACACCAGCAACACGGCCAGTGGCAGGATGACGAACTGCGGCAGCATCACGCCCTTGATGATCTCGGTGGCCAGCACACTGCGCTTTTCGCGTGTTTCGGCCACCTGCACCAGGGCCAGCGGCGCATCGGGCAGCGGCAAACGCACCCAGGTGTAGGCCACGCGAATGTCCACGCCGCGCAACTCGGCATCGCGCAGGCGCACCTCGCCCGGCGCAGGGCGTTCGTCGTCGTCGGGCAGGGGCAGATCACGCTCGCCCGAGAGAAACTTGCGCCCCGGGCCCAGCACCTGGTAGTAGACGATGTCGGAGTCGTCGGCGCGCAGGATCTCGCTGGCGGGCTGGGGCAGGTTGAACTGCACCTTGCTGTGTTGCACCGTCACCAGCTGTGCCAGCGCATGGGCGTTGTATTCAAGGGCGCGGTCGAACGGCTTGTTGGCCAGGCCCTGCGCCACCAGCCAGGTCAGCGCCAGGCTCACGGGCCACAGCAGCAACAGCGGGGTGAGCATCCAGTCGAGGATTTCGCCGAACAGGGAGCGCTGCTCGCGCTGGAAGATTTTCAAGGTGCTGGCTGCAGAGGTTTATACAAGAAGGTCTGATTGGCTACAGGCCTCAGATACCTGGCTCGCCACCCGTTCGGGCTGAGCCCGTCGAAGCCAGGGCTCTGCTTAGGAACGGCCCTTGGACAAGCTCAGGGCGAACGGGACTTATCAAAGACATGTTGCTGATCCGGCTCTTGGAGGGTCTACCCAGGAATCTTTTCCAGGCAGTAACCCAGGCCGCGCACGGTGGCGATGCGGATCGGGCCTTTCTCGATCTTTTTGCGCAGGCGGTGGATATAAACCTCGATGGCGTTGTTGCTGACTTCTTCGCCCCATTCGCACAGGCGTTCCACGAGCTGTTCCTTGCTGACCAGGCGGCCGGCGCGCTGCAGCAACACCTCGAGCAAGCCCAGCTCGCGCGCCGAGAGCTCGACCATCTTGCCGTCGATGGTGGCCACGCGGCCGGCCTGGTCGTACACCAACGGACCATGCTTGATGGCGCTGCTGGCGCCGCCCATGCCCCGGCGCGTGAGGGCGCGCACGCGCGCCTCGAGTTCTTGCAGGCTGAAGGGCTTGGCCATGTAGTCGTCGGCGCCAAAGTCCAGGCCCTTGACGCGCTCCTCCACGCTGTCGGCAGCGGTGAGAATGAGCACCGGCAGGGCCGAGCCTCGGCTGCGCAGCTTCTTGAGCACCTCCAGCCCGTGCATCCTGGGCAGGCCCAGGTCCAGGATCAGCAGGTCGAATTCGTTGTTGGTCATGAGCGCTGCATCGGCCTCGCTGCCGCTGGCCACATGGTCCACCACGGCGCCCGAGGCGCGCAACGTGCGCAGCAGGCCATCGGCCAGCACCTGGTCGTCTTCGGCAATAAGGATGCGCATGCGGGAGTCTCCTGGTGGGTGGCTGCGGTCTGGCGCCGCGCCTGTGCCGCGATTTTAGGTGGCGCGGTGCGGCAATGCGGCGCACGCTTTCGGTTGATCTCGACCTGGATGCTGTGGCGCCGCTGCGCCGGGTGGCCGTAGCGGCGCACCAGCTCCACACTTTTGCGTGGACCTGATCAAGATTTTTTCGCGGCCCCCGAAAAGAGCTTGGTCAGGGTGGCGTCCCGCCCGCGTAGGCTTCCAGCCCGATGGCCACCACCGTGGCCACATCCAGGCCCACCTCGTCGCGAAACTCGGCTTCGGCCTGCGCCACCGCATCCCGAAACGCCTGCAGCCAGGCCAGGCCCGTGGGCGTGAAGCACACGCGGCGCGCCCGCGCATCGAGGGCGTCAGCCGCACGCGTGACCAGGCCCCAGGCCTCGCACTGGTCCACCAGGTGGGCCATGGCCTGCT
>DAOPUP010000168.1:0-5715 GCA_035350655.1 Acidovorax sp.
CGTACAACGACATGCAAAACAGCAAGGTCGCTCTGTACATCGGCTCCAACGCGGCCGAAGCCCATCCGGTGTCCATGCTGCACATGTTGCATGCCAAGGAAACCGGCTGCAAGATGATCGTGGTCGATCCGCGCTTCACCCGCACGGCCGCCAAGGCCGATGAGTACGTGCGCATCCGCTCGGGTACCGATATTCCCTTTTTGTTCGGCTTGCTGCATCACATTTTCAAGAACGGCTGGGAAGACAAGAAGTACATCAACGACCGTGTCTATGGCATGGACAAGGTGCGCGACGAAGTGCTGGCCAAGTGGACCCCCGACAAGGTTGAAGAGGCCTGCGGCGTCAAGGAAGACCAGATGTTCAAGGTCGCCAAGATGCTGCACGACAACAACCCCGGCACCATCGTGTGGTGCATGGGTCAGACGCAGCACACCATCGGCAACGCCATGGTGCGCGCCTCGTGCATCCTGCAGCTGGCGCTGGGCAATGTGGGCAAGAGCGGTGGCGGCACCAACATCTTCCGCGGCCATGACAATGTGCAAGGCGCCACCGACGTGGGGCCCAACCCCGATTCGCTGCCGGGTTATTACGGCCTGGCCGAAGGCTCGTGGAAGCACTTTGCCGCCGTGTGGGGCGTGGACTTCGAGTGGATCAAGAAGCAATATGCCTCGCCCGCGATGATGACCAAGAACGGCATCACCGTGTCGCGTTGGATCGACGGCGTGCTGGAGAAAAACGAGCTGATCGACCAGGACTCCAACCTGCGCGGTGTGTTCTTCTGGGGCCATGCGCCCAACTCGCAGACGCGCGGTCTGGAGATGAAGCGCGCCATGGACAAGCTCGATCTGCTGGTGGTCGTGGATCCCTACCCCTCGGCCACGGCGGCCATGGCGGCCATGCCCGGCAAGGCTGAAGACCTCAATCCCAACCGCGCGGTGTATCTGTTGCCGGCGGCCACGCAGTTCGAGACCAGTGGCTCGTGCACGGCCTCCAACCGCTCGCTGCAATGGCGCGAAAAGGTGATCGAGCCGCTGTGGGAGAGCCGCTCGGACCACATGATCATGTACCAGTTCGCCCAGAAGCTGGGCTTCGACAAGGAGCTGGTCAAGAATTACAAGATGCAGAAGGTCAAGGGCATGGATGAGCCCGTGCCCGAGGATATCCTGCGCGAGATCAACAAGAGCGTCTGGACCATTGGCTACACCGGCCAGAGCCCCGAGCGCCTCAAGGCCCACATGAAGAACATGCACCTGTTCGATGTGAAGACCCTGAAGGCCAAGGGCGGCAAGGACAAGGAAACCGGCTACGACTTCGGCGGTGACTACTTCGGCCTGCCATGGCCTTGCTACGGTACGCCCGAGCTCAAGCACCCCGGCTCGCCCAATCTGTACGACACCTCCAAGCATGTGATGGATGGCGGCGGCAACTTCCGCGCCAACTTCGGCGTGGAGAAAGATGGTCAGAACCTCTTGGCCGAGGACGGATCGCATTCGCTGGGCGCTGAAATTACCACCGGCTACCCCGAGTTCGACCATGTGCTGCTCAAGAAGCTGGGCTGGTGGGACGACCTCAGCGATGCCGAGAAAGCCAAGGCCGAAGGCAAGAACTGGAAAACCGATCCTACGGGGGGCATCATCCGGGTGGCCCTCAAGCATGGCTGCCACCCATTCGGCAATGCCAAGGCACGTGCCGTGGTCTGGAACTTCCCCGATGCCATCCCCCAGCATCGTGAGCCCTTGTACGGCACGCGGCCCGATCTCGTGGCCAAGTACCCCACCCACGAAGACAAGAAAGCGTTCTGGCGCCTGCCCACCCTCTACAAGAGCGTGCAGGACAAGAACGTGGCCGACAAGGCGTACGAAAAATTCCCGCTCATCCTGAGCTCGGGTCGGCTGGTCGAGTACGAAGGCGGTGGCGAGGAAACTCGCTCCAACCCCTGGCTGGCAGAGCTGCAGCAGGAGGCGTTTGTGGAAATCAACCCCAAAACAGCTGCTGACCGCGGCATACGCAATGGCGAACGGGTGTGGCTCAGTTCGCCCACGGGTGCACGCCTGAATGTGCAGGCGCTCGTTACCGAGCGCGTGGCGCCCGATACGGTGTGGATGCCATTCCACTTCTCGGGCCGCTGGCAGGGCGCGGACATGCTGGCTTACTACCCCAAGGGCGCGGCGCCCGTGGTGCGTGGCGAGGCCGTGAACACCGCAACGACGTATGGCTACGACAGCGTGACCATGATGCAAGAAACCAAGACCACGATCTGCAACGTGGAACGCGCCTGACCGCGCTGTGTACGGAGACACAACATGGCACGAATGAAATTCATCTGTGATGCAGAGCGCTGCATCGAATGCAACGGTTGCGTCACTGCTTGCAAGAACGAGCACGAGGTACCCTGGGGTGTGAACCGCCGTCGAGTGGTTACCCTCAATGATGGTGTACCCGGCGAAAAGTCCATCTCGGTGGCCTGCATGCACTGCAGCGATGCGCCCTGCATGGCGGTTTGCCCCGTCAACTGCTTTTACCGCACGGACGAAGGCGTGGTGCTGCACGACAAGGATGTCTGTATCGGCTGCGGCTACTGCAGCTATGCCTGCCCGTTTGGCGCCCCCCAGTTCCCGTCCCAGGGCACGTTCGGCGTGCGCGGCAAGATGGACAAATGCACGTTCTGCGCCGGTGGCCCCGAAGCCAATGGCAGCCAGGCCGAATTTGAGAAATATGGTCGCAACCGGTTGGCGGAAGGCAAGCTGCCCGCCTGTGCCGAAATGTGCTCGACCAAGGCGCTCCTGGCGGGTGATGGCGATGTCGTAGCCGACATCTTCCGCAACCGTGTCGTGCAGCGTGGCAAGGGTGCCGAAGTGTGGGGCTGGGGCACTGCCTATGGCACGCAACAGGGTGGCCAGCCACCTGCAGGAGCCAAGTCATGAAGCGTATTTCCATCACCTTGACGGCCTTGCTGGTACTTGCCGGTGTATCCGCCTGCACCGAAAAGCCACAGACCGGTGGCGGCGTCCGACAAGACGCCGCTCCCTACACGGGCACGGGCAGCAATTTCACCCAGCCGGGCTGGAAAGCGGGCGACAAGACCAGCTGGGAGCAGCAGTTGAAGGCGCGCCAGCAATACAGTCAGAATGAATACACCCGCACCCGTTAAGGCGAGGCTTGTCATGAAACACATTGTGTGTGCCTTGTGGATAGGGATGGCATCGGCGCTGGTTTCGGTGAGCGCGCAGACGCCGGCGGCTGCTGTGCCTTCTGTGGCAGGGGTTCAGAGCCAGAACATCTTTCAGGTCAAGCCCGACGCCAGCGCCGACCCCCAATACGCCGATCAGACCAATGGCGAGCGCGCCAAGGTGCAGCCGGGCAACAACGCGCCCCTGTGGCGCCAGGTGGGCCAGGGCGTGACGGGGTACAGCAGCCTGCCCACGACCCAGGCTCCCGAAGCAGGTAACCTGATCCAGCCGATGGTGCAGTACCCCGGGGCCCGCGTGACCAATGCGGGTGAGGGCTGGCGCCAGGTGCGCAACCAGTGGATCATTCCTTACGGGGCTGCCTTGCTGGGTCTGGTGCTGCTGGCGTTGGCGATTTTCTATTTCACCAAGGGGCCGATGGGGCACGATCATCCCGAGTCGGGTCGCAAGATCGAGCGCTTCACGCCCTTTGAGCGGGCCGCGCACTGGGCCAATGCGGGCGCCTTCATTGCGCTGGCGGTCTCGGGCATCGTCATGGCGTTTGGCAAGTTTTTCCTGCTGCCGGTCATCGGCAGTACGCTGTTTGGCTGGCTGGCCTATGCGCTCAAGAACGTGCACAACTTCATGGGCCCCTTGTTTGCCGTTTCGCTGCTGGTCATCATCCTCACCTTTGTGAAGGACAACATTGCCAATCGTGCTGATTTTGTCTGGCTGAGCAAGGGCGGTGGCTTGCTGGGAAGTGGCGAACACCAGGTGCCCTCGCACCGCTTCAATGCGGGCGAAAAGGGACTGTTCTGGTGGGGCGTCACGATCCCTGGCATCGTTGTGGTGGTCACGGGGCTGGTGCTCGACAAGTTGATCCCTGGCTGGGGTGATGTGCGGGGTGACATGCAGATCGCCCACATGGTCCACGCCAGCCTGGCCATCTGGATGATGGCGCTTATCTGCGGTCACATCTACATGGGCACTGTGGGCATGCGTGGCGCGTACAAGGCCATGCGCACGGGCTACGTCACCGAAGGCTGGGCCCGTGAGCACCACGAACTGTGGGCAGATGATGTCCGTACCGGCAAGATCCCCGCACAACGCAGTGGCGTTGGCGCACCAACCGAAGGCGCCGCCACCTCGGCGCAGGCAGTGAGGCCTACATGAAAATTTGCTTGCACCATTCCCTGCTGGCCTGTGTTCTGGTCGGCGCATCCTCCATGGCATGGGCCAAACTGCCTGCGTCCACGCCTGAAGCGCAGGCCAAGGCCGCAGAGTCTGCCGCCAAGGCGGCCTGGGCCGGCAAGGTCGATAATTACAAGTTGTGCCAGTCGCAAGACAAAGTGGCTGCACAGTACCGGCGCAACACGAAGGATGCCAAGCCAGCCGTCGCCACCGCCGGATGCTCCGACCCCGGCCCCTTCGCCTACACGCCGCCAGCAGCCAAGCCCGCTGAGGCCGCCGGTGCACATTTGCCACCTGGCACCGCCAGCAGCCCGCCCAGTACGGCCATGCCGGCGGCTTCCGCGCCAAAGTCCTGAACTCCTGATGGCATCCCACCAGCCCTTGGGCCGGCTGGGGCGAAATGCGGGTACGCTGGCCGCATGACCAACTTCTCCGATCCGGCGGCCCGTGCCTTGCCGCACCTGACCCATGCGCAGGCTGCCCTGACCCACGCCGTGGAGGTGGTGAACGAGCGCGGTGAATGCGAGCAGGTGCACATCCCTGCCGAGCGCCCGTTGACCATCTACGTGGACAAACGCGAGCTCGTCACCCTGATGACGCTGGGCGCGCAGCCTGAATTGCTGGTGCTGGGCTATCTGCGCAACCAGCGGCTGGTGCAGTCGGTGCACGACATCGAGTCGATCACCGTCGACTGGGACGTCAATGCTGCAGCAGTCAAGACGCGCAGCGGGATTGACCGCATCGAAGAGCGCACCGCCAGCAAGGTGGTGACCACCGGCTGCGGCCAGGGCAGTATGTTCGGTGGGTTGATGGACGAGGTCGATCGCATCGAACTGCCTGCAGCGCAGCTCAAGCAGGCCCAGCTTTACGGCATCGTCAATGCCATCCGTCTGAAAGAGAGCACCTACAAATCTGCCGGCTCGGTGCATGGCTGTGCGCTGTTTCGTGGCGAGGAACTGCTCACGTTTGTGGAAGACGTGGGCCGACATAACGCCATCGACACCATTGCCGGCTGGATGTGGATGCAAGGCGCTGACATGTCGGGCGCCGACAAGGTGTTTTACACCACGGGCAGGCTGACCAGCGAGATGGTCATCAAGTCGGCGCAAATGGGCGTACCCATTGTGGTCTCGCGCAGTGGCATGACGCAGATGGGCCATGCCGTGGCGCAGCAGTTGGGCCTGTGCGCCATCGGCCGTGCAACCAATCGGCGCTTCGTCTGTTACAGCGGCGCCGCCCGTTTGCTGTTGCAACCTGAACTGGCTCTAGTGCCCTTTGCAACCTCTGCTGCCTTCGGCTAGTGGGGGCGACGCCGCAGAACCTGCTGCAGCGGCCCTGCGGATGCCCTGCCTGCACA